>CBFDBL010000238.1:0-8478 GCA_965603035.1 uncultured bacterium | reverse complement strand
CGAGCCCGTCCGCCTCTGGCCGTGCATCGGCGATCTCGCTATGCTATCGGCGTTCACCGTCGCCTTCGCGCTGCTCGCCGTCGTGTTCCTGCGAAGCAGGGAGCTGTGATGAAGAAAGGCTGGATCGTGCTCGGCGTCGTGGTGGCGGTGGCCGTGGCCGCGCTGTGCTTCGGCTGGCGCTACGGCTTCCGCGTCGGCCCGTGGTCCATCACGTTCAGCAAGGACAAGGCGGAGCTCTACCGCAAGACCGAGCGGTTCCTCGAGTGCCTGAAGTTCAAGGAGTTCGACGAGGCGGCGTCGTTCCACGCGCCCGGGGACGCCGAGGGGGTGGACATCGCGGAGCTGATCTGGCAGGTCTTCAAGGTCAAGCACGAGCAGCTCGACATCCAGCGCTGGGACGAGCCGATCGTCGAGCTCGACAGCACCGGGAAACTGGCCGTCACCAAGACCACGACGACGGTCAAGGTGCTCAACACCGGCCACGTGCGCGACGCGGAGGTGAACTTCTACTGGAAGAAGCACGGCGACGGGTGGCGCATGTACCTCCGCTCGTCGCTGCCCGGCGAGGGCTACCGCGCGAGGGAGCAGCGATAGGCAGCGCGGGTTGCGGTTGACAAAACGGGGGAGCGTGGTAGAATCGTCGCGCCCGCGTGGCCTGGTTGGGTGGCGAGGGGCGCGGGTCTTGCGAGCAGTGCGTGGGTAACGCCTCGGCCGCAGCGCTGGCCGGCGTATTGTCCGTCCCGTTCGGTCATGGAGGAAGTCGGTATGTCGAAGCGAGTGCTGAAGGTGGGCCTGGTCGGCGGTGGGGGCGGCGCGTTCATCGTGAACCCCCACCAGAAGGCGATCCACTTCGACGGGACGCGCCGCGTCGTGTGTGGGGCGCTGCACCCGGACCCGAAGGTCGCGATGTCCGAGGCGCGCAAGTGGCCCTACAAGATCAAGGGCTACCCCAGCTACGACGCCCTGATCGAGGACCAGGCGTCGAAGCCGATCGGCGAGCGGATCGACTACGCCGTGATCGTGACCCCGAACTTCGTGCATTTCGACCCCGCGATGAAGCTCGTGGCGGCTGGCATCCCGGTCCTGTGTGAGAAGCCGCTGACGATCACGGCGGCGCAGGCGATCGAGCTGGCGAAGGCCGTCAAGAAGGCCAGGGTGCCCTTCGGCGTGGCCCACACGTATCTGGGGCACTGGTCGAGCTGGTTCAGCCGCTGGATCGTCACGAGCGGGAAGCTGGGCGCGGTGCGCTGGGTGGACGCCTACTACCTTCAGGGCTGGCTGGCCGAGCGCGCGGAGCTCCAGGGCGTGATGCAGGCCGAATGGCGCACCGACCCGAAGAAGGCGGGCGCGAGCTGCTGCGGCGGCGACATCGGAACCCACGCATACATGCAGATGCGGTTCGTCACGGGCCTGGAGGTCACCAGCGTCCGCGGCATCATCGAGACGTTCCTCAAGGGCCGCCAGCTCGACGACCACTTCACGACCTACTGCACGCTGTCGAACGGCGGCCGTGCGCTCGTGCGCGCGAGCCAGATCGCGATCGGCCACAAGAACGACCTCGGCATCGAGGTCAACTGCGCCAAGGGCAGCCTCGTGTGGCGGCAGGAGGACTCCGAGAGGGTGAGCCTGCGTCTGCCCGGCGAGCCCGACCGCGACTACTGGCGCGGCGAGGTCGGCGGCACCGACTCCTTCCTCGGCAAGCTCCCCAAGTGGGTCGGCGACGAGCCCACCATCCCCTCGGGCCACTGCGAGGCCTTCCACGACGCCTACGCGCGCATCCACCGCGAGTTCGGCAAGGACGTCCGCCTCTACAACGCCGGCAAGAAGTTCAAGTGCGACGGCAGCCGCTACGCCAACGTGGCCGACGGCGTCAAGCACATGAAGTTCATCGAGGCCGCCGTCAAGAGCGCCAAGACGGGCTCGAAGAAGGTCAGGATGTAGCGCGGCCCAGTGACCGTTGCGAACGTCGTGCGCGCCCGGGGGCCGTCGTGGCCCTTGGGCGTCGCCCGTTCTCGTCCTGCTGCACGGGGGCCGAAGCACATGCTGAGAGGTCCGTCGCCGAGCCTCGTCCTCCGCAACGGCACCGTCGCCACGATGGAGGATGGGTGCCCCGAGGCCGAGGCCGTGGCTGTGGCGGGTGACCGCATCGCGGCCGTCGGGCCGAGCCGGGCCATCGAGGCGCTGGCCGGGCCGCGCACCGAGGTCATCGACCTCGACGGCGCGTTCGTGATGCCGGGGTTCAACGAGGGGCACGGCCACCTGCTGGGCCTGGGCGGGTCGCTCATGCAGCTTCGGTTGCGGGGAGCCAGGTGCTGGGGCGACGTCGTCGCGATGGTGGCCGAGGCCGCGCGGACGACGCCGCCCGGCGACTGGATCCTCGGCCGCGGCTGGCATCAGGACGCGTGGGAGGAGGCGCCGCAGCCGAGCGTGCTCGGCCTGCCGCTCCACCACAGGCTCAGCGAGGCCGCGCCCGACCATCCCGTGCTGCTCCGCCACTCCAGCGGGCATTCAGTGCTCGCGAACGCGAAGGCGATGGAGCTTGGCGGGGTGACCCGCGACACGCCGGACCCGGGCAACGGCACGATCGTCCGCGATGCGCAGGGCGAGCCCATCGGGGCCTTCCTCGAAGGGGCGGGATGGCTCGTCGAGCAGGCCCGCAGCCGCGAGGTCGAGGCGGAGTCGCCTCGGCAGAGGGAGGCGTTGCTCCGCCGCCAGGTCGAGCTCGCGTCGGCCGAGTGCCTGGCGAGGGGCGTCACGAGCTTCCACGACGCGGGCGCCTCGCTCGAGACGCTCGCGCTCTACCGCACGCTCGCCGACGAGGGGGAGCTGGGCCTGCGGCTCTACGTGATGGCGGGTGCCTCGGACGACGAGCTGCGGGAGGCGCTGCCTGAGCTGCGGACGGTCGGCTATGGTGGGGATCGCCTGACGGTGCGCGCGATCAAGCGCTTCATCGACGGAGCGCTCGGGACCAGGACGGCCTGGATGCTCGAGCCCTACTGACCAGCCGGGCAACGCGGGCCTGTGCATGACTGAGCCCGAGGCCATCGAGGCCACGTGCCGCCTGGCGGCCGAGCACGGCATGCAGATGTGCGTCCACGCCATCGGCGACAGGGCGAACCGCGAGGTGCTGGATATCTACGAGCGGGTCCTCCGCGACCATCCCGAGGCGACCGATCTCCGCTGGCGCATCGAGCACGCCCAGCATCTGCACCCCGACGATGTGCCGCGCTTCGCCCGCCTCGGCGTCATCGCGTCGATGCAGGCCAACCACTGCACGACCGACGGCGCCTACGCCGTCGCCGCGCTCGGCGAGCGCCGCGCGCGCCAGGGCGCCTTCGCCTGGCGCAGCCTGCTCGACGCCGGCGCCGCGCTCGCCAACGGCACCGACGCGCCCGTCGAGCCGGTCGATCCGCTCACCAGCCTCCACGCCGCCGTCACCCGCCGTCTCGCCGACGGCTCACGCTTCCATCCCGAGCAGTGCATGACCCGTGCCGAGGCCCTGCGCTCCTACACCCTCGGCGGCGCCCGTGCCGCCTTCGAGGAGGGGCTCAAGGGCTCGCTCGCGTCGGGGAAGCTCGCCGACCTGGTCGTCCTCGACCGCGACCTGCGCGCCTGCCCCGCCGAGGACATCGCCTCCGCGACCGTGGTTCTCACCGTCGTGGGGGGCGAGGTCGTTCCTGCGACGTAGCGCGGCACCCGTGTCGCCCCTCCAGCTCACACCCGCGCTCGTCCCGATGCTCCAGCGTCGGGACGCAGGCGGCGACGCTCCAGCGTCACGAAGCAGGGTAGGGCCTTACCTCGATCCCCTACGCTGGAGCGTGGTTCTGCCCGTCCCGACGCTGGAGCATCGGAACGAGAAGACAGGGTGGGCCCGTTGAGAGCGACGTGGACGGGGCGCAGCAGAGGCCGCGCCCGGAGTGGGCTGTGCATTGCGGCGGGCGGCCGGTCAGACGATGAGGCGGAGGCCGAGCTCGCGGAGCTGCTTGTCGCTGACGGGGCCGGGGGCGCCGGTCATGAGCTCGACGGCCTTCTGGGTCTTGGGGAAGGCGATGACCTCGCGGATCGAGTCGTGGCCGAGCATGAGCGCGATGATGCGGTCCAGGCCGAGCGCGATCCCGCCGTGCGGCGGCGCCCCATACTGGAGGGCGTCGAGCAGGAAGCCGAACTTCTCGCGGGCCTCGTCGTCGGCGATCTCGAGGAGGCGGAAGATGCGCTCCTGCACGTCCCGCTGGTGGATGCGGATGCTGCCGCCGCCGATCTCCGTGCCGTTGAGCACCAGGTCGTAGGCGCGCGAGAGCACCTCGAGCGGCTTCTCCTCGAGCACGTCGAGCTGGTCGGGACAGGGCGCGGTGAACGGGTGGTGCCGCGGGTCGGGCCGGCCCGTCTCGGGGTTGTGCTCGAAGAGCGGGAAGTCGACGACCCAGCAGAAGGCGAAGGCGCCCTCGGGCACGAGCCCCAGCTCGGCCGCGAGCCGGCGCCGCAGCTCGTCGAGGCACGTGGCCACGACCTCGGGCCGGTCGGCGACGAAGACGAGCACGTCGCCCGGCTCGCCGCCCATCCTGGCCCGAAGCTCGGCCTTCTGCTCGTCGCTGAAGAACTTGGCGATCGACGACGCGAGCCGGCCCTCCTCGTCCACCTTCATCCACGCCAGGCCCTTGCCGCCGAACTCCTTGAGCCACTCGCCGAGCTTCTCCATCTCGGCCCGCGAGTACTTCGCGCCGCCGCCCCTGGCGCAGAAGCCCTTGACGACCCCGCCGCGCTCGACGGCGCCCGTGAGGACGCGGAACTCGCACCCGGCGGCGACGTCGGAGACGTCCACGAACTCCATGGCGTAGCGCAGGTCGGGCTTGTCGGTGCCGTAGCGGTCGATGGCCTCGGCATAGGGGATGCGGCGGATGGGCGTGTCGATGGCCCGGCCGAGCATCGTCTCCATGAGCTCGGCCATGAGGCCGTCGATGAGGGCGTAGACGTCGTGCTCGTCGATGAACGACATCTCGACGTCGAGCTGGGTGAACTCGGGCTGCCGGTCGGCGCGCAGGTCCTCGTCGCGGAGGCACTTGACGATCTGGACGTACTTGTCGAGCCCCGCGATCATGAGGATCTGCTTGAAGAGCTGCGGCGACTGGGGCAGCGCGTAGAAGCACCCCGGGTTGACGCGGCTGGGCACGAGGTAGTCGCGGGCGCCCTCGGGGGTGCTCTTGGTCAGCAGCGGGGTCTCGACGTCGATGAAGCCGCGTGCGGCGAAGTAGTCGCGGATGGCCCTGAAGGCCAGGCTGCGGAAGCGGAGGTTGTGCTGGACGGCGGGCCTGCGCAGGTCGAGGTATCGGTAGCGCAGGCGGAGCTCCTGGGAGACGTCCACGCGGTCCTCGATCTCGAAGGGCGGGGTCTCGGCGCGGTTGAGCAGCTCGACCTCGTCGACGTAGACCTCGACCTCGCCCGTGTCCATCTTGGGGTTGACCATCCCCTCGATGCGGTGGCGCACCTCGCCGCGGGCGGCGACGACCCACTCGGGTCGGAAGGCGTCGGCGACCTGGTGGGTGGCCGCGTTGTGCTCGGGCTTGAAGACGATCTGGGTCAGCCCCTCGCGGTCGCGCAGGTCGATGAAGATCACGCCGCCGTGGTCGCGGCGGCTCTGGACCCATCCGCAGAGGGTGACGCTCTGGCCGACGTGCTCGGCGCGCAGCTCGCCGCACGTGTGGGTTCTCTTGAGAGACATGTCAATCTATCCTTTCGTCGGTACGTTCGAGCCGGGTCAACAGGCAGAGGACGCAGCGCGTGATTCGTGATGCGTGATGCGTGAGAAGAAAAGAGCTTGGAGGAAGGGAAGCCTGGCGAATGGCTCCGAGGAGCAGGCCTGGCGTCAGAGCCTCGGAGCGAAGCCGCCTGGTCACGCATCACGCATCACGCATTGAGCTCCACCCCGCCGGCGCCTTCGCCGCGGCGCTCGCGGAGATGGGTGACGACGGCGTCGATGCCCGGGAGAGGGGTCTGCTCTCCCGAGGCCATCTCCTTGAGGGTGAGTGTGCCCGATGCGAGCTCGTCGTCGCCGACGACGGTGACGCAGCGCGCGCCGAGCTTGTCGGCCGAGCGCATCTGGGCCTTCAGGCTGCGGCCCTCGTAGTCGGTGTCGGCGGCGAGGCCCGCGCGGCGCAGACGCTGGAGGAAGCCGAAGGCCGCGGCGCGGGCCGCCTCGCCCATCGTCACGATGTAGAGGTCGAGCGGCGCCGGCGCCATGGCCGTCGCGGTGGCCTCGAGGGCCATGAGGATGCGCTCGACCCCCGTCGCCCAGCCGACGGCGCCCAGCGACGGGCCGCCGAGGTCGGCGATCAGGTTGTCGTACCGCCCGCCGCCGCACAGCGCGTCCTGCGCGCCCAGACCGCCGTGGGTGATCTCGAAGACCGTGCCCGTGTAGTAGTCGAACCCGCGGACCAGATACGGGTCCTCCTCGAACGCGATGCCCGCGCTCCCGAGCGCCGCGGCCACCGCCGCGAAATGCTCGGCCTCCTCGGCGGGCAGGTGGTCGAGGATGCGCGGAAGCCCCGAGCAGACGGCGCGGCAGCCCTCGCGCTTGCAGTCCAGCACGCGGAACACGTTGCGGTCGAGCCGCCGCCGGCAGTCGGGGCAGAGCCGCGCGACCTGCTCGGCGAGCGCGGCCCTGATGAGGTCGCGGTAGGCCGAGCGCGACCCCGGCGTCCCGATGGCGTTGAGCCGAACGCGGTAGCCGCCGAGGCCCAGCTCGTCGTAGAGGTGGCAGACCAGGGCGATCACCTCGGCGTCGAGCAGCGGGCTCGTCGCGCCGATGGCCTCCACCCCGATCTGGTGGAGCTGGCGCTTGCGGCCCGCCTGCGGACGCTCGTGGCGGAACATCGGGCCGATGTAGTAGAGCTTCTGGAAGGCCCTGACCTTGTGCAGGTTGCGCTGGAGGTAGGCCCGGACCACGGGCGCGGTCGCCTCGGGCCGCAGCGTGAGGCTGTCGTCGCCCTCGCCGAGGGTGTACATCTCCTTCTCGACGATGTCGGTCGACTCGCCGATGCTGCGGACGAACAGGCGGGTGCTCTCGAAGATCGGGGTGCGGATCTCGCCGTAGCCGTAGCGGGCGAACACCGCGCGCGCCGTCCCCTCGACCCGCTGCCAGAGCGCGGCCCGCTCGGGAAAGATGTCCTCGGTGCCCAGGGGCGCCTGCACGTTCATCGTCGCCTCCACCGTCCGCAAACAACAGAAGGGCGCAGCTTCCTCGCGAAGCCTCGCCCTTCGGCCAACGCCCAAGTATAGGGCTGCCGGCAGCCTCTGTCAAGCTCGATTGCCCGAGACGAGACCGCGGTGGGGGATTGGAGACCGAAGGAGAATATCGAATGTCGAACGCTGAATGTCGAATGTCGAATGGGGGGACGCGGCGAGGGGGCTTGACGCTGTCCCCAAGCCGGCGGCTCGTCGCCACGGGCGGGGCACGGCGGGCGGCGCCCGGGCGGTGAATAGGGTATGTGTAAGACGAAAATAGGGTATATCTCGAAAAACACTTGCGCCTAGTCCCTCCCGCCTAACGCTATGTGTAACCGCGAGCTCCATCTCCCGAGGTCGCCGTAAGTCCGGCGGACACGGGCATGTGCCGGGAGACTATGACCTATAGGGGTGGAGAAGAAGAGCTCTCTGCCGGCCTTGGAGAGCCCGTCTTCTCGTACGAGCGACGCTCGGAGGCGACGAAGGACCCAGTTTGCCGACCAGCTTCATGGCCGACCCGTCGCCGCACGCTGCTCTTTGACAATCTGGTTTTCGACGCGCCTGCGCTGGCGGCAGCGGTGCAGAGGCTGGGGCGTCGCCCACGCGGCCCCCCAGCCCCTGCCCGCGCCGTCGTGCTCGTGGGCGATGCTCAGCCCGTCCCAGGCGGTGCAGATGGTGCCCGTCGAGTCGGTCTTGCGGACCCGCTGGGCCATGGGGTCGTGGCCGGCGCGCCAGTCAACGGCGGCTCGAGGCAATCACTTTGACACCGCCCGCTGCAAGTCTTGTCATTAGCGTATGTTGTACCTTCTCAAGGTGCCTGGCACCCTGCCTCCGAGGTCAATAGCCGGTTTCGAGGGGCTGCGCTAGCTGAAGAACTGGATGCGGAAGGGGTAGCGGAAGTGGACGCCCTCGTTGGTCTTGACGGCGCCGATGATGTTGTAGACGACGCCGAAGATGGCGAGGGCGAGGAGCAGCGGGATGCCGATGATGAGGAAGACGAGCGGGATGCAGAGCAGGGCGCCGATCATCAGGGTGATCTCGAAGTTGAGCACCTCCTTGCCCTGCTCGTCCACGAAGGGCATCGCGTCCTTCTTGACGAGCCAGATCACCAGCGGCGCGATGATGTTGCCGAAGGGGATCGCGCCGCCGGCCAGTGCCCCGATGTGGCAGAGCATGGCCCACGTCCGCTCGTCCTTGCCGAAGCCCTCGGCCTCCGGTGTCTGCTGCGGCTCGGCCATCTGCGGTCTCCTTTGCTCCAGG
>CBFDBL010000237.1:0-8520 GCA_965603035.1 uncultured bacterium | reverse complement strand
GCTTGAAGAGGTCGAGCATCTTGAGGATGGCGTCGCGGCCGTAGGTCTGGTCGAAGTGGCGGGTGATGAGGAAGGCCTGGTAGTAGCTGAGCGCGACCTGCTGGGCGAACTTGGGGCGGGTGAAGCCGCGGTTGAAGTCCTCGAGCGGCAGGAGCTTCTTGCTGTCCACGCCGTAGGCGAGGATCGGGTCCCACTTGACGCGGGTGTCGTCCTCCTCCCACACGCTGATGCCCTCGGTGAACCAGCGCGGGATGCGGTAGCGGGTCTGCTGGAGGGTGACGACGTGGGCGAACTCGTGGATGAGCACCTGCTTCCAGTTGAAGGCGCCCTGGGGCCGCAGGCGCGCGAAGGCGGGGGAGGGCATCGTGATGACCTGGCCGAGGCAGGCGCCGAGCGCGCTCAGCCCGGGCAGGCCGGTCGTCCGAGCCGAGAACTCCGAGTGCTTCGGGTAGAGCAGCACCAGCACCTTGCCGCCTGTGAAGCCAGGGCCCTTGGGCTCGAAGCCGTATTTCCCGGTGAGCCGCTGCCACATGGGCTCCAGCAGCATCTCGAGGTAGGGCCACAGCACCTTGTCCTCGCGCTGGTCGAGCTTGACGAAGAAGTGGGGGGTCTGGTGGTAGACGAACTCCCTCTTCTTGAAGTCCCGGTCGAGCACGGTCAGGGTGTTGGCTGCCCAGATGTTGAACGGGTTGAGCTGGAAGGCGCGCTCGAGGAGGGCGTAGCCCTCCTTCTCTTCGCCTGAGCGGATGAGGTTCATGCCGGTGAGGTAGTAGCCGTGCCAGTAGCGCGGGCGCAGCGCGATGGCCTTGCGTCCCCAGGCGATGGCGGAGGGCGAGCGGCGCAGGCGCTGGCAGGCGAGCGCGAGGGTGGTGTAGACGTCGGCATAGCGCAGGTTGATGGCCAGCACCTGCGCGATGGTCTTGTCGCGCTCGGCGGGCTCGACGGCCGCCTCGTGGTGCGCGGCGAGCAGGGACAGGGTCGTGGGGTCCCTGGGGTTGACTGCGAGTGCGGCCTGGATGGCGGCGAGGCTTTCCTTGCGCTTCTGCTCGGCGGCATAGACCGAGGCCTTGAGGTGGAGTGCGAGCGGCAGCCTGGGATTGGTCTTGAGGGCGTTGTCGATGGCGGCGAGCGCCTTGTCGTACTTGCTGTTGGCGAGGAGGACGGCGCCGAGCCCCGCGTGCGCCGTGGCGTGGTGGGGGTTCTGCTTGAGGATCTTCTCGAAGCTCTCGCGGGCGAACTGCCAGGCGTACTTCTCGAGGCAGAGGAAGCCGGCCTCGAGGTAGGCGGGGACGTACCGTGCGTCCTTCTGCTGGGCCTCCTGGTAGGCTCGCCAGGCGCCGTGGGGGTCCTCGTCCTGGACGGCCCGGGCCACGGCGGTCAGGGCCTCGGCGCTCTTGGCGTTGCCCTGGTTGTAGAGGTCGAAGAAGAAGCCGGCATGCTGGTCCTGGGCCTTGGCATCGCCGGTGGTCTCGGCGAGCTTGAGGGCGAGGACGCGGGCCGGGAGGTGCGCCTGGTCGAGCTCGAGCGCTTCGGCCAGGCGCTTGCGGGCGTCCTGGTACTGGCCTGTGATCGCCAGGCCTTCGGCGAGGGCCGCGAGGGCGGCGGGGTCCTTGGGCGCGAGCTTGACCACCTCGGTCGCCTCGGCGATGGCCTCGGGGTACTTGCCCGTCTCGAGGTATGCCGTGGTGCGGAGGGCGCGGGCCATGCGGGCCGCCTTGGGCGACGACTTCGGGAGGATGGCCTCGATGATCCTCAGGCCCTCGGCGTAGTCGCCCTTGGTGATGGCCTCGCGGGCCGCGGGCAGCGTGGGCTTGGGCTTCGGCTTCGGCTCCTCGGGCTTCTCGCCTTCCGCCTCGACCTTCACTGCCTTGTCGTCGGGGCCCTTGACCTCGACCTGGACGGGCTTCCCGTCGGGGCCGCGCACTTGGACCTGGACGGGCTTGGGCTTTCTGTCGCCGGGCTCTGGCGGCTCCGCCTCGCCGCCGAACCCTGCGACGGGATGGACGAGGAGGGCACCGAGGGCGAGGCCGAGGGCGAGTAGCTTGCGGCTCACGGCGGTCGTCTCCTGGGCGATGCTTCGAGGCTGCCTGTCGGCGAGCGGAACTCGCCGAAGGGCGGGCGGGGAGCCCCGCCCGCGCCATTATACCAGGGACGGGGCGGGCTCGCAGCCGCGGTCGGCGTGTCGCTAGTGCCGGCCGAGGAGGCGGCGCGCGGCGCGCCAGGCGGTCCGCGCGGCCTCGGCGACGCCGAGCAGGTTCTCCCAGCGGCGGATCGCGAGGTCGGCGACGAAGAGCAGCAGGAGCAGGCGGAGCAGCCACGGGCCCAGCTCGACGAAGTGCGAGTGCCCCTGGCGACCGGCCCGCAGGCAGTCGTCGGGCCGCCGCAGCAGTGTGCCGCCCGTGAGCTTGCAGACCGTCTCGAGCAGGCCCAGGCGCACGTGCCCCGTCGCCGCCTCGCCCGAGACGTTGTGCACGAGCCCGGCCGAGACCATCGAGGCCCCCGACCGCGCGCGCACGAGGTAGACCCCCGGCTTCTCGGGGATGAAGCTGCTCTCGTAGCGGCCCGGCCCCGTCTGATCGAGCGCCAGACGGCACAAAGGCTGCATGGACGAGCCGAGGGCGTTGGCGGGCACGAAGCTCACGTCGGCCTCGACCGTGGCCTGGTTGCGGAATCGCGCCGGGTCCTCCAGCAGGTCCACCACGACCCGCGCCTCCTCGCCGCGCTCGTCGAGGCGGATGTCCATCAGCCGGCCCTGCGGCTCCCGCGCCATCTCCCGCAGGACCTGCGCCCAGAACTGGCTGTAGCCCTCCGGCCAGCCCGTGATCCACAGCGAGGCCCAGCGGCTCTTGCAGTCGGACGTGAAGGCCGTGGCCTTGCCCAGGCCGAACCGCCAGTGGGCCAGCAGCGGATCGTCGAGGTCGGTCACGAGGGGAACCTGAGCGGTGGCCTTGCGGTTCGTCTTAACGTAGCCGAGGAGCTGCGGGGCGCCGGCGGCCGGCCAGCCCCTGAGCATGGGGTGGCGCTCGACCTGGCGCGGTCGGAAGGCCTCCTCGCGGATGAGGCGGCCCATGTGGACCATGGTGTCCTGGGTGAAGATGCGGGGGATGGCTGCGGGGTCGAACGTGTGGTAGTGGTCGCCGCCGCCCGCCTTGGCGATGGACTTCAGCAGTGCCGTGTCCGCTTGGGGGCCCACGGCGACGGTGGAGACGGTGATGTTCTGGGCGTGGATCTGTGCGGCGAGGGCCTGGTAGTTGCTGCCGTGGGTATGGCCGTCGCTGAGCACGATCATGTGCTTGACCTTCGCGCGGACGCCCTGGAGGGCCTGGGAGGCGCCGACCATCCCTGGGTAGATGTTCGTCCCGCCGCCTGCGTTGATCGTCGCGATCTGGGCCGCGATGGCATTGCGGTGGCTCGCCCGCGTCATGGGCACCACCCACCTCGCCTGGCTGTCGAAGGCGACCACCCCGACGAAGTCCTTGCGCTGGAGCAGCTCCACCGTCGCGATGGCCGCCGACTTGCAGATCTCGACCTTCTGCCCCTCCATCGAGCCGGAGCGGTCGAGCACCAGGCACAGCGCGGTGGCGTGGCGCTCCTCGACGTCGGGCGCCTGGATCTTGACCGGCAGGATCTCCTCGATGGGCGTACGGTAGTAGCCGCCGACGCCGAAGGAGCTCTTCCCGCCAATCATCAGGAAGCCGCCGCCGAGCTGCTCGACGTAGTCCCGGATCCGCGCCATCGCCCGCTCGCCGAGCTGGTAGGCGGGCACGTCGGAGAGCACGATGCCGTCGTAGGGCGCCAGCTCCTGTGGCGAGGCGGGGAAGGCGTCGGGCGGGCGGCAGTGGAGGCGGATGCCCTCGCGGGCCATGGCCTCCGCGAGGTAGTGGGCCTCGCCCCGCTCGCCCTCGACGTAGAGCAGCACGGGGCGGCCGCGGACGTCCACCAGCGTCATGGACTCGTCGTTCTCGGGGAGCGCGTCGCCGGCGAAGCCCTCGACCCGCACGCGGTAGCGGTAGAGGTTGCGCTGGTCGGGCGTGCGGCGGAAGGCCACCGACCGATGCTCGCCGACCGCGACCTCGAGCGGGCGGCTCTCGACCTCGACGCCGTTCTCGAACAGGCGCACGCGGCCCGCCCCCGCGAGGGAGCTCTCGATCTCCGCCGTGAGGCCCAGCGTCGCCCCCTCGTGGAGGCGCGACCGGCTGGCGCGGAGCTGGACCACCCGCACGTCGGGCCGGCTGGCGCCGGCGACGGGCACCGCGTCGATGACCACGCCGGCAAGCGCCGCGTGGCGCGCCGCCTCCTCGAGGTCGCCGCGAGTCTCCACGCCGTCGGTCACCAGCACCAGCCGCCGGCCGGTGCCGGGCGGGAACAGCCCGCCCGCCACGGCCACGGCCGCCGCCAGGTTCGTCTGCGCGCCGTCGCGCTCCATCAGCGTCGCATCGGCCGCGATCGCCGCGCGCGACCGCGTCGGCACCCGCCGGACCATGCTCGAAGCGCCCGCGGACACGAGGCCGACGTAGGTCCGCCCCGGGAGCGCCGCAGCCAGCTCGTGCGCCCGCGCGTGCCCGGCCGACAGGCCGCTGAGCCCCTGGCTCTGCGAGTGGTCGAGCACGAAAATCACGCACTCGTCGTCCGTCACGTGCTCGATGGCCGGCCCCGCCAGCGCCAGCACGGCGAGCAGCACGAGCAGACCCCGCAGGACGCCGGCCCCGCGGCGCCGCCCAGGCGACATGGGATGGACGGACCGCGCGTGCCACCAGGCCAGCAGCGCGAGCGCCGGCAACGCGAGCAGCACGAGAAGGGGGTGAGCCCAGTCCATATCAGTACACCGCATAGCGATGGAAGAGCCAGGCCTCGAGCAGCAGGAAGGCGAGCGCGAGCCATGCGAGCAGCTTCGTCAGGTCGCCGCGCAGGAGCGACGGGCCTTGCGGCGAGCCCTCTGTGCCGGCGCGCGCGGGCGTCGCTGGGAGCTGGGTCTCGCGGCGCGAGAGCAGCGCGGAGCTGCCCGATTCGCCGGCGTCGGTCTCCCAGAGGCCGAGGCGGTCGAGCTCGGTCGAGCGTGCGTGCAGGGGCACGCTGGCTTCGGCGCCGCCGGGTGTGGACCACGTGATGGTGGTGCCTCCGAGGGTCACGAGGTCGCCGGCCTTGCGGCTCTGCCCCGTGTGTGGGTCGTCGCGGGCCTCGGCCGACCAGTAGATGGCGTTGCCGAGCAGCAGCGGGTAGGAGGCGAGGAGCGGGAGCTGCTCGCTGCGCTCGGGCTCGAAGGCCATGGCGACGATGCGCTGGCCGCCGGTCTCGCCTGCGACCAGCAGCGGCCCCGACGGCCCGACCCACAGCGGCTCGAGCGTGCCGCCAGCCTCGAGCACGGCGGTCTGGGTGACCGCGACGCGTGCCGTCGCGACGCCGTAGAGCACGGGATGGCGGTCGTCGGTGGCCCGCACGCGTTCCACCGGCAGCCCCGGGCCTCGGATCGCGGCCGCCCGAAGCGGGCCGAGCCCGCCGTCGGGCGGGTGGATGACGACGACCGCCGGCCCTCGCGGCCAGGCCGCCGGCAGCCACTGGTCGAGGATGACGACGTCGGCCTCCTCGGCGGGCGGCCAGGCCGACGGCGCGGCCTTGTAGACGGCGATGTCGTCGTCCTCGGCGAGCGCGGCGAGCGCCAGCTCGGTGAACGGGTCGGGGTCGGGGCTGACCCAGAGCACGCGGATGGGGCGCAGCGGCGGGATGCGCGCGTGGACCGCGTCGTCCAGGCCCAGCACGTCGCCCCGCGCCGACGCCTTCAGCGTCAGCACGCTGCCCTCGCCGGCGTCCACGGGGATCACCAGCCGCTCGCGCCCGTTGGGCCGCAGCGTCATCGAGCGCACGGCGAGGAGCTGGCCGTCGATGCGGATCTCCAGTTCCGTCTCCAGCGGCGCCGGCCCCGAGCCGTGCAGTTGCACGAAGGCCTGGAACCGCGAGCGCGCGAGCGGCAGCCGGCGGAGCTGGAACCCGGTGATCCCCACGTTCGCCGGCTCCGGCAGCGCGACCGAGATGTGCTCGACGCCGGCCTCCGCGCGGGCCGCATCGGTCGCGTGCCAGACGCTGGCGGGGGTGTCGAGCCTGGCCATGCGGCGAGCCAGCAGCAGGGCAGGGGCGGCGTCGCCCTCGATGGGGCGGACGGCGATCCTGGCCAGCGCCCGTTCGACCTCGCGGCGGTCGAGCGAGAAGGCCAGCAGGATCTCGGGCCGGCGGTCGTAGGTCATCACCATCACGCCGACCCCGGCCGACAGCCCCGCCAGACGCTCCCGCACGCGCCGGACCGCCGCCGCGAGCCGAGTCGTCCCCTTCCTGTTGCGGGCGGCCATCGACGCCGAGCGGTCCACCACGATCACCACGCTCCTCAGCGCCCCAGCCTTCGGCGCGACGACCGGCCGCGCCAGCGCACCCACGGCCCAGATGATGATCGCCGCGTTGAGCAGGAACGACAGGAGCTTCTTCAGGTGCCGCAGCCACGCGGCCTCCCGGTATGCCCGAGCCAGGGTCTTGAAGAACAACAGCGTGCTCACCCGCACCCGCCGCGGCCTCCGCCGGAACAGGTAGAGCAGGACGGGCGCCGCGAGGAGGAGGCCCCAGATGAGCATCGCTGGGTTCAGCAAGCGCATATCGAATCCCGATGCAGCCTACGCGCCGGCCAGCACACTGCCGCGCGAGAGCAGGGCGACGAACATGTCCTCGAAGGCCTGGTCGGTGGTCCAGTTGACGTAGTCGATCTGCCGGCGGAGACAGGAGCGACGGACGTCGTCCACGAAGGCCCGGACGGCGGCGGCGTAGCGCTCGACGTCGCGGCGGGTGAACCAGATGCGCCGGGTCTCGGCGGTCTCGGTGTCGATGAGCTGGAGCTCGCCCTCGAGGTCGGGGCGCAGCTCGGCCGGGTCGAGGATGTGGACGACGTGGGTCTCGGCCGGCCACGAGAGGGCCTGCCCGAGCGCCTCGGTCGCCTGGTCGAGGGACCGGCCGAACAGGTCGCTGATGAGGAACACCAGGCCGCGGCGATCGCGGCCTGGGCGGAACTGCCGCAGGCTGCCTGCCAGGTCCGTCGCCCCGGCGAACTCGATGCCAGCCAGGTGCTTGAGCAGGGCGTGGATGTGTCCCTGGCCCTTCAGCGGCGGCATCTCGCGTCGCATGCCGTCCGCCAGCGTCAGCAGCGAGACCCGGTGCTGAGCGATCAGCCCCAGGTACGCCAGCGCCACGGCGAGCCGCAGCCCGAGCACGCGCTTGGCGCCGAACGGCTCGGCCATCGACCCGCTGCGGTCCACCACGATGTGGATGTGGTACTCCTGCACCTCCTCGAAGATGCGGATGAACATCTGCTCGTGGCGGGCGAAGAGCCGCCAGTCGATGCTGCGGTAGTCATCGCCAGGGGTGTAGTGGCGATGGTCCTTGAACTCGCGGGTGTGGCCTGCGGCGGGGGCCGCCTGCGCCCCTTTCCTGGTTAGCAGCCGGCGCTTGCGGAGCTTGAAGAACAGCGCGCGCAGGCGGCTCAGGAACTGCGGGTCGAACAGCTCGGCTTCATCGCCCATCGGCGGCGCGCTCCCCCAGGGCTACGACGCGCGACGGCGTCACCACCGTGAGCAGCAGACCGCGCTGCACGCAGGCGGCGAGCGGCATGCACGGGCCGTAGTCGTTGGTGCAGTAGGCCGACACCCCGTGCCAGAGGTACTGGGCGTTCCGCGTCGGGGCCGGCGGCTGCTTCGGAGCGGCACGTTCGGGCCACGGCGCCGCGAAGACCTTGTGCCCCGTCCTGGCGTTCACGCACAGGATGCCCGTCGGCCCCGTGAGGTAGACCAGCGCGCCGTCCGTGGCGGCCTGCACGGGAGCGTTGGCCAGGCCGCCCGTCACGTCGTCGAGCGGGAACGTGCGAGGCTCGAGGGTGGCCAGGTCGGCCGTCGCGAGCTTCGGCCCCGGCTGGAGGAAGCATGCAGCGCCGCCCGCCACGCCCACGTACACGCCGGCTGCGGGCAGCGGCCGCGCCGCCAGCGGCAGGTCGAGCCGCGCCGCGAAGGACTGCGCACCCAGCAGAAGCAGCCGCTCGCCGTGGACCGCCGCGAACCGCGCGCGCGGGGCCTGCGCCCACACGACGGCCGGCGCCGCCAGCAGCGTCCGCCCGCTCGAGGGGCCCCTCGGTGGGCAGCCGATGGTGCTGCGCGCCAGGTGGTTCACGTAGGTCGGCCGCCGCGTCGGCAGGACGAACGCCGCGGTGCGCGAGGGCATGGGCACGAGCGCAGCGGCGGTCGGTCGCCCGGCCATCGTGCGGGGGCCGGCGGGCCTGGCGGGCTGCTCGGGCGGCTCCTTGAGCGCGACGGGGACCTGGCTCGGGCGCGCCGGCGCCAGGCTCCATTCGACGGCGCCCGTCTCGGCATCGAGGATGGCGACGGAGGCGCCGTAGACGAGCAGGCGGCGGCCCGAGAGGCTGGCGCCCGCGTTCGTCCACGAGACGGGCGCGGGCCGCTCAGCGGGCAGACGCTGCTCCCAGGCGACCTTGCC
>CBFDBL010000236.1:0-8559 GCA_965603035.1 uncultured bacterium | reverse complement strand
AGCGCTCACCCCTTGTCGTTGCCTGGCATGTCGTTGTGGCGTTCACGACAGAACCTGGTGAGAAATGCGGGCTAAGGGCCGGTGCGCGGTTGCCGGAGAGCAGTCGCGGTCTCGAGGAGCTGAAGGATGGCGTCGCGGTCGTAGACGCACCCGCCCCAGGTGCCGCCGCTGGCGTGCTGGAGGGCTGCCCAGAGACGGGTGTCGTCGGGCAGGGCGGGGTCGGGTCGGAGGTCGGGATGGGCCGGCCGTGCGGCGAGGACGCGGGCGCCCTGGTCGGGGCCGTAGCGGCGACCGTCGTGGCCGACGAGGTCGAGGCTTCCCGTGAGCCGCACGGTGTCGATGACGATCTCGATGCGGTCACCGTCGCGGACACGGCCGAGCGGACCACCTGCCAAGGCCTCGGGGCCGACGTGGCCGATGCAGGCGCCCGTGCTCACTCCGCTGAAGCGCGCGTCGGTGATCAGCGCGACCCGCTTGCCCCAGGGCAGATGCTTGAGCGCGGAGGTCACCTGGTAGGTCTCCTCCATCCCGCAGCCGAGCGGTCCGCGGCCGATGAGGACGAGCACGTCGCCCGGCTCGATCGGCCGCTCGCCCTGGCCCTTGACGGCGGCGATCGCGTCGCGCTCGGCCGTGAAGACGCGAGCCGGCCCCGTGTGGCGATAGACGCCGTCGGCGTCCACGACGCTGGGGTCGATGGCCGTGCTCTTGACGACGGCGCCCTCGGGGGCCAGGTTGCCGCGGGGGAAGGTGACGGTGCTGGTCAGGCCGCGCTCGCGGGCCGCGTCGGGCGAGAGGATGACGTCGTGAGGCTCGACGCCGTCGGCCTCGCGGAGGCGCTCGCGGAGACGGGCGCGGCGCTCGCCGCGCTCCCAGGCCTCGAGCACCCCGCCGAGCGGGGCGCCGTGGACGGTCAGCGCGCCGAGGCGCAGCAGGCCCAGCTCCCGCAGGTGGAGCATGACCTCGGGCACGCCCCCTGCGAGGAAGACGCGGACCGTGGGGTGGCCGACGGGGCCGTTGGGCAGGACGTCGACGAGGCGCGGCGTCGCGCGGTTCGTCGCGTCCCAATCCTCGACGGTCGGCCTGGGCAGGCGTGCGGCGTGGGCGACGGCGGGGAGGTGGAGCAGCCAGTTGGTGCTGCCGCCGAAGGCGGCGTGGACGGCCATGGCGTTGTGCACGGCGTCGTCGGTGAGGAGGTCGGCGACGGTGATGCCGCGGTCGGCGAGCGCGCGGAGGGCGTCGGCGGAGCGTCGGGCGTTGTCGAGCCAGATAGCTTGTCCCGAGGGCGCGAGCGCCGAGTGGCAGACGGCGAGGCCAAGCGCCTCGGCGACCACCTGTCCCGTGGCCGCGGTGCCGAGGAACTGGCAGCCGCCGCCCGCCGAGCCGCAGGCCCGACAGCCCATCGCCGCGGCGTAGTCCAGGTCGATCTCCCCGCGCGCGAACCGCGCGCCGATGCTCTGCACGGTGCCCAGGTCCTCGCCCTCTGCCGGCGGCAGGGTCACACCGCCGGGGACGAAGACGCCGGGCAGGCGGCCCTCGCCGGCGAGGGCCATCACCATGGCCGGCACGCTCTTGTCGCAGGCGGCGACGCCGAGGACGCCGCGGGCCGTGGGCAGCGAGCGAATGGTGCGGCGGAGGAGGATGGCCGCGTCGTTCCGCCAGGCCAGGCTGTCCATCATCCCCGGGGTGCCCTGGGTGCGGCCGTCGCAGGGGTCGGTCAGGCAGGCTGCGAAGGGGATGGTGCCGCGGGCGCGCAGCGTCTCGGCGGCGGCCTCGACGAGCAGGCCGAGCTCCCAGTGGCCGACGTGGAGGCCGAGGGCGACGGGCCGGCCGTCGGGCGCGCGCAGGCCGCCCTGGGTGCTGAGGATCAGGAACTCCGGCCGCCGCAGCTCGTCGGGCGGCCAGCCCATCCCGGCGTCCATGGTCAGGCCGAACAGCTCGCCGCTGGGCGCCGAGCGCAGGAGCTCGGGGTCGAGAGGCAAGCGGCCGGCGGGGCCGGGGCCGCGGGTGCGGACCTTGTAGATTGTGGGGTCCCCAGGCGGGGGCAGGATCGCATCGCTTCGACCCGTAGGACCTACAGGACCTATCGGAGACATGGCGGGCCTCACTGCGTTGGCGGCTGGGGCCTGGCGCCGCGGGTAGTGGCCTCGACCCACTCGAGCGTCTCGCGGTTGGCGGCCGCGGCCGCGTCGATGAGGGGCTGGATGGGCGATTCGTCCTCGTCGCGGAAGCCGGCCTTGCGGCAGCGGTTCTTGAGGTAGGCTCCGCAGACGTGCCAGCCGATGCAGGCGGGCAGCTCGCGCAGGCCGCGGATCATCGGCGCGTAGCTGGCCGGGTCGCGGCCGGGGGTGCAGGCGTCGGCGACGAGCACGGGCTTGCCCGTCAGAGCGTGCCAGCGGGCCAGGTTCGGCGCCATCTCGCCCGGCTCCGAGAAGTATTGGAAGCTCAGCACGTCCACGTAGGGCGTGGCGGCGAGCAGGATCTCGTCGGGGAGGCGTGCCTTGGCCTCGTAGCGGTCGCCGAGGATCAGGTGGTGGGGGTCGTAGCGTCGGACGGCGTCGTGGGTCACCTGGTAGTAGCGCTCGGCCATCTGCGACAGCTCTCGCCGTCCCGCCGCCGACTCCAGCCGCAAGGGGTCGAACCAGGGACCCTTCGGGTTGTTGGGCGGGCAGTGGACCCACGTCGGGCAGTCGACGTAGAAGTAGCCGATGAGCTTGGGGTCGCGGGCCATGGCGGCGCAGTCCTGGCGGGCGACGTAGTCGCACCAGTCCTCGAAGCCGGTGCTGAAGACGTCGGGGTAGGCGGTCTCGACCTCCCACTGATGGGTCTCGGTGAAGGGCAGCAGGTGGCAGTAGGGCAGGCCGGCCCACTGGTACTCCTCGAAGGTGAAGCGGCGGGAGTGGCGGTGGTTGCCTGGTGCGCGGGTCACGACCTCCTGGGTCCAGCCGATGGTGTTGAAGCCCCAGGCTCGCAGGTCGGGTGCGACCCGCTCGCGGAGCCATCGCTCCTGGCTGCCGCCGTAGCGCTCCTGCCACAGGCCGGGGTGCTCGGGGTAGCGGAGGGTGGCGGGGTCGATGTGGTTCATGCCGATGGACCACAAGGGCTGGTCCTCGGGGGTGAGGAACCACCAGTGGCCCGCGAGCTGGCCCACGGTGAAGAAGGCGTGGGGATTCGTCAAGGCTCACTCTCCTCGGGCAGACCAGAAGGGTGGAAGGGTGGAAGGGCGGAAGATAGGAGCGCCTCAGCCGGACTCCATCACCCTTCCATCCATCCAGCCATCCAGATCTTCCCTCCGGTCACGGCGCCTCCGCGCGGACGTCGTAGGCGTAGAGGAAGTCGCCGTGGCGGATGTAGAGGCGGCCGCCGTGAATGACGAGATGTGCCCAGGTGGGGCCGCGTCCGCCCTTGGGCAGCTCGAAGCGGCTGACGACCTCGAGGCCCTTGGGGCTCGGGGGCGCGAGCGCGACGGCGCGACGGTCGTTCATCATGTACAGCATGCCGTCGGCGTAGCTCGTCGTGCCGGTGCGGCCGGGCAGGCCGTCGGCGGTCCAGAGGGTCTTGCCCGTCTTGAAGTCGAGGCAGGCCCAGTGTCGCTTCTTGTGGTCGCCATCGGCCTGGCCGTAGAGGCAGCCGTCCACGAGGACGATGCCGCCGTGCTCGTTGTCGAGCTCCTTCGTCCGCCAGACCTCCTCGACCGCGCAATCCTCGCCCTGGACCGTGAGCTTGAGCAGCATGGCGCCGCGCCCCCAGGTGCCGGCGAGGGCGATGTGGCCGTCGTGGCAGATGGGGGTGACGCAGTTGGCCTCGGAGGCCACCTTGTGCTCGTGCTTCCAGAGGAGCTTGCCCGTGTCGGGGGCGACGCCGACGGCCCAGTTGGCCGTGAGGGTGACGATCTGGCGCAGGCCGCCGTGCTCGATGAGGATGGGGGTGGTGTAGCTCGGCTTGTCGCCCAGGCCCGTGCAGGTCCAGGCCGTCTCGCCCGTCTCCTTGTTCAGTGCGGCCATGGTGATGTCCTCGCCGCCGGGCGTGCAGAGGACGCGCTCGCCGTCCACGAGCAGCGACTCGGACAGGCCCCACTGGATGTTCCGCCCGCCGAAGTCCTCCTGTACGTTCCGCGTCCAGCGCAGGGCGCCCGTCTTTGCGTCGAGGCAGGCCACGTCGCCCTCGCCGCTGTGGCAGTAGAGCCTGCCGCCGTTGAAGGTCGGCGTGGCCCGGGCGCCGCGGGGCGTGCGCTTGAAGGCCGTCCCGCCCTTCGCCTGCCACAGGGTCTTGCCGTCCATGTCGAGCGCGGTGACCAAGGTGTCCTTGCCCTTGTCGCCCGCGGTGTAGAGCCTGCCGCTGGCGATGGCCACGGTGGCGAAGCCGTGGCCGATGCCCAGTGCTTTCCACAGGAGCCTCGGGCCGCCCTCGGGCCAGTGCCTGAGCAGACCCGTCTCGCGGGAGAGGTTGTCGCGGCGGGGGCCGTGGAACTGGGGCCAATCGGCGTCGGGCGGCGGCGTGTCGGCCGACCGCGCTTCCACGAGACCCAGAGAGGCGAACACCACGATCGCCACGACCCGCCAACCGGTTGTGTGCGTCACGGTCGCCTGTCCTTCAGCTTCTGGGCGGGGAAGTCCCCGCGAAGCGGGCGGGGGCCTTCGATCCACGGCCTGACCCCGACGATGCGATGATGCTGGGATAGCGGCGCGCCGTGCGCCAGGTCCACAGTCTGCTACTGGTGAGCCGGACCGCCTGGTGGGTGTGTCGTGCCGATCGCCATCGCCGCCTGCTCGATCTGGCCCGCGAGCCACTCGTCGATCCCCAACTGCTGCGCCTTCTTGCGAAGGAAGGCGCGCTCGGCTTCGTCGATCACCCCGTCGACAGACACTCCTTCGACCAGCCGGCTGTAATCCAGAACGTTCCTGGGTGCACACCCGCGCTCGATGCTCCTGGCTTCCGCCCAGCTCAGACCCAGCTCGATGCGCTTCCGTTCCAGCAGGATCCTCTCGCGGACGTTGGCAACGCCGTCCGCGTACACCCCCTTGCACAGAATCCGGTACTCCTCTCTTGCCCGCAGGGCGGCTCCACACTGCGGGCAGTAGTTCCAGTTGCTTTGGAGATCCGCTCCGCAGCAGGGGCATTCCTCCGAGGACCGCGCTCCCTGGCCAACAGCAAGCTCGGGCCGATGAGCCACCGGTTCGTCTTCGTGGCTGAGCGGACGATCTTGGCCGCGCGGCCTGACGCCTGACTTCCGCAATCCCTTCTTGAGCCGCGGCAGGATGCTCCTTACCCCCTCTGGGGGGATCCTGATCGAGGTAGTAGCACCCAAGGCCAGCGCCCAGTCCGGGCGTCGGTGCTCAAGCTCGACATGCGTGACATTCACAAGGATCGGGATGAACGGCTTGCCGGTCTCATGGCCGTGCACAACTTCCGAATTCACCTGGTTGGAGTAGAGGGACCGGTTCGATACCACCAGCAGAACAGCTCGGGCACCGTCGATCGCCTCCCGCACCTGAGTCAGGTAGGCGAGACCAGGCACACTGTCGCGTTGGTAGCACCACGTTGAGTACCCCGCTGCCTCCAACCCATGCACAATCTCTGACACTACGTCTGAGTCTTCCTCAGAATGGCTTACGAAGATGTCTCTCACTTGTGCTTCAGACCCCCTGCTGTGCTCGCCGCCATTCAGAGAAAACCCCTCCCCATCACCTGTCGATAGTATACAGAGACAGCGTCGCACTGGATCTCGAATGGTCTTCTCACCCCCCGAGCCGTTGGCCAGTCGATCCAATAAGGTGTGCCCAGCCCGAGTTTTCTTCGCGGAAAGGAAGATCCCCCGCGTTTGTGTACAGAGCGGCCAGCACCAGGGCCGCGGCAGGGAGCCCACGCCATCCCATCATCGTCCTCTGTCTCTCGCCAGCAACGGGCGTCAGTCCTCTCTCACAACGCGAACCGGCACGGTCAGTTCGCCAATCACACTCCCGGCCGCGAGACGTTGCACGGTGAGCCGGGCCTCGCGCGCAGGAGTCTCGCGCGGCGCACGGACGGTCACGGCGACACGATCCCTCCCTGCCTGCTTGAGCGACGCCTTCCACAAGGGGGGGCAGCGGACCTGGATCGACTCGGCTGTCAGAGCCTTCCCCGCCAATGAGAAGATCGAGGACTCCCCGCGGCGGACCGCGTCGGGCGCTGCGGCCAGCGACAGGGTTGGCGTGCCCAATGTCTTGGCGAGCGCCGTCTCGCCGCCGTCGTAGAGCAGCAGGATCGGGTCGTCGGAGAGCGTGAGGGTGATGCCGCCTTGCGGGCTTTGCAGGACCGTGCGGGAGCCGTCGATGCGGACGAGCTCGATGTCGCGCTTCGCGGGCAGCGGCACGAGAGCATCCTCGCGCTTGCCGTCGAGCCACAGGACCTGGAGGCAGAGGCCCCGCTCGTCGCGGAAGAGATAGGCCTGCACGCCGTTGGGATAGCGCTTCTCCTCGACGAACTTCTTGATGCAGATCCCGTTGAGCACGTTGTGGTAGACGATCGCGTCGAGCCGCGGGTTGTAGAGGCTGTACTTGCAGTCGAAGACGCAGTGGGAGTCGCCGAACTGGCCGCGGGCCTTGCCCTTCGGGTCGGGATACTGGATGGTGAACCAGCTCACCGTCGCGCCGCCCTCGGCGAAGAAGACGGTGCACTTCTTGACCATCTCGCGGGCCACGGCGAGGCGGGGCTGGCCCTGGCTGTTGAGGCCCAGCTCGGTCGAGTGGATCGGCTTCACGGCGCCGTACTTCTTCATCAGCTCGCGATAGGCCCCCATCGTCCGGCGGACGTTGGAGTAGTGCTCGTAGATGTGGAAGTCGTAGGAGTCCAGGTACTTCTGGTAGCCTGCCTTGAAGTACTCCTCGTTGGGCTCGACGGAGGTGCCGATGACGTGGATCTTGGGGTCGAATGCCTTGACGGTCTCGTAGATGGCCTTGTAGGCGCGGACGTTGTCGAGCACCTTCTGGCCCGTGCCGTGGGGCTCGTTGCCCATGGCGATCATGGCGAGGCCGCGCTTGGCATAGGCCTCGAGGAAGTTCCGCATGCCCTGGCGCAGCGCGGCTTCGCTGTACTCGGCGAAGCCCTTGCGCTCGACGCTGCTCGCCGGGGTGCCGGTGACCCACCTGGCGCCCAGCTCCTTGCACAGGTCGATCCCCGGGCAATGAGGCTTGTAGGGCGGCTTCGAGGACCATCCGCCCCACACGCCCATCTGCCGCAGGCCGAGCCGGTCCGCGAGGCGGAAGTAGACGGGCACCCGACTGTCCCAGTTGCGGATCGTGAAGGGCACCCGCTCGGGCTCGTACTTCCTGGTGACCGCGGGCGGCAGGATGGCGAAGCCCGAGAACTCGCGGACCGGCTCGCCCCCATCCTGCGGGATCGCGACGTGCAGCTCGTGGAACTTGCCGACCTCGAGCCGCTCGCCCGGCAGGGCGATCTCGGCGGTGTAGACGAACAGCTTGCCCTTGCGTGGCTGCCGGGCCAACTTGACCTCGCCCGGCGGGGCCTGCTCGGCGCCCCAGTAGTCCCGCACCGAGTAGCGAAGCACCTGTTGCGGCGCGGGCAGCGGCTTGATCGTCTCGACGGTCGCGTGGAACGCCACCTTCTCGCCAGGCAGCCAGAGATTGCCCACGGCGTCGGTCGCGAGCAGGATCCGCTCGACCCGCCGCTCGACGGGGCCGAGGCTCAAGGGCGAGGCAGACAGCTCGTCGAGCCAGAAGGAGCCGTAGGTCTTCTTGAGCTGGATCCGGAAGCGGGCCGTCGCAGCGTTGCGCGGCAGGGCGATGGTCTTCGCCGCCAGCTCCCAGTCCTTCTGGCCATAGCCGATGCCGACCGGGATGGTCTCGACGACCGCGCCGCCGCGATCCATCACCTCCAGCGCCACGCTGCCGTGATAGGAGTTGTCGGGCGAGTGCAAGTCGGCCTTCCACGCATACTGGACCCGCCACGACCCCGCGTCCACCGGGAAGGACGGGCCGGTGGCCGAGGTGGGCATCCCGATCGCGTCCAGCGTCCGCCCCAGGAGGAGAGCGTTGTCGCTGCCGTCGTGACCCGGGCCGGTGACGCGGGCTCCGCCGGCCCTCTTCCAGGTGTCCTGGAGCCGCTTGCCGTCCTCGAAGTCCTCGGCGAACGCCGCCGGCTTGACGCGTGCCTCGACGACCACGTCCGCCCGCATGTCGGTGATCAGCAGGTCGGGCTTCTTCCCTGCGTGCGAGCGGATGTTGAGCATCAGCTCGATGAGGCGCACGGTGCCGTGCCACTTCCCGTCGTTTGCCCCGCCCCAGTGCTCGCCGCCCGCGATCTCGGTCGGCCGGAGCACGGCCTCGTGCCACTTGCCGTCGGCCTCTAGGCCGATGCTCTTGCGCTGATGACACTGCCCGGTCCCATCGACCAGGCGCAGCGCATAGCGGGTCGCCGTCGCCGAGCGCAGCCGCAGGCGGATGGCCTCCACCTTCTGAACCTCGAGGTTCGAGAGGTTCTTGCGCACGCCGACATAGGCGCCGCCGCCTGTGAAGTCGGCGTGCAGGCGCATGGCGTTCTTGCCCGCCTCGGGCTGGTCGCGGA
>CBFDBL010000235.1:0-8570 GCA_965603035.1 uncultured bacterium | reverse complement strand
GGGCCACTGGTATATCGCGCGCCGCGCGCGCGCGGCGCTCTACGGGCTGTCGGTGATCGGGGTGTTCGCGGGCGGGCTGCTGCTGGGCGGCCTGGCGACGGTGTCGGTGGTGGGGCACAAGTGGGCTTTCCTGCTCCAGATCTTCGACGGGCCGATGACGATCGCGGCGGCGGTGGCGAGCCACGTGCTGGACGCCAAGCCTGTGCCGTCGCAGCTCGCCGATCTGGGTCTGACCCTCACGCTGGTGTCCGCGGCGTTCAACGTGCTGGTGATGGCCGACGCCTACTACCTGGCCGATAAGCCAAAGGGCGGGGACGCGTGAACGAGCCGGTGGTGCGTTACATCGTGGGGGTGGTGTTGTGCGCGGTCGTGGCGGTAGCGTACGCGACGACGCGCAAGCAGGGCCTGCGGGCGATCGCGGTGGACAGCGTGGTGTGCTTCGCCTGCATGGTCGGCGTCATCGCAGGGGTGGCGGCGGTCGTGCTGGCGCTCTGCGCGCTGAAGTGACCGGCGCGGTCGGGGTCCGCAGGCTGTCGTGCGACAGCGGGTCCGGCGTCGCAGCGACGGGCATGGCGCTCCGGGCTTCTTCCCGGGGGAGGCGCCGTTCGGACGACGGA
This sequence comes from uncultured bacterium, assembly GCA_965603035.1. Lineage (GTDB taxonomy): Bacteria > Planctomycetota > PUPC01 > DSUN01 > DSUN01 > CAZDNN01. The sequence goes on along the minus strand of CBFDBL010000235.1, from coordinate 7,953 downwards.
GGCGAAGGGAGAGCCCAGGGAGCCATGGGGGGTCCGCGCGTGACGCGGGCAGCGCGCCGTAGATGCCGTCCTCGCCACGGGAACGGGAGGCATCGGGGTGTCTCTACGAGTAGCCGTGCTGGGAGCGTCGGGCTTCGGGCGCCACCACGCCAGGTGGCTCGCCTCGCTCGGCTGCGAGGTCGCCGCGTTCCTGGGCTCGGCGCCCGCGAGCGTCGCGGCGACGGCGTCGGCGCTCGGCGACGCCTTCGGGTTCGACGGGCGGGGCTACACTTCCCTCGACGAGCTGCTGACGAGCGAACGCCCCGACGCGGTGAGCGTGTGCACGCCGCCTGCGCTGCACGGGGAGCACGTGCGCGCGGCCATCGCGGCGGGCTGCTCGGTGCTGTGCGAGAAGCCCTTCGTGGCGCGCCCGGGCGCGCCGTCGGCGGCGCTGGTCGCCGAGGCGAGGAGCCTGCTCGCGGCGGCCGCCGAGCGCGGGGTCGTGCTGACGGTGAACACCCAGTACGCGGCGGCGGCCGAGGCCTACCGGGCCTGGGTCGGCGCCCCGGCTGCGCCGCCGTCGCGCTTCGTCGCCGAGATGACCTCGAAGCTCAAGCCCCAGGGGCCGCGGGGCCGCGACATCTGGCTCGACCTGATGCCCCACACCCTGAGCATGCTGCTCGCCCTGTGCCCCGACGCGCAGTTGCGCGCGGGCAGTACCCGGGCCACAATAGAATGGGAGGGCAGCGAGGCGGCCTTCGACGTCGCGACGGGCGGCGGGACGTGCCGCGTGCAGATGCGCGTGGCCAAGCTGCCCGAGGGGCCCTTCGCGAGGCGGTTCGGCCTCGATGCGGCCGTGGCCGACGTGGGCGCGGCGCCCGACGCGCAGGGCGTCTACCGCGGCTTCCTGCGGCTCGGCGACCGCGAGACGACGTGTGACGACTTCATGAGGACGTCGATCGAGCGCTTCTGCCTGGCGGCGCGCGGCGAGGGGGCTCCGCTGGTGGACGGCTCGCTCGCAGTGCGCAACCTCGAGCTGATGCTCGCCACCCTCGACGCAGCCGAGGCGGCGCATACCGTAGAAGGCCGGGGCCCGCGCCCGGCGGTGGAGGCCCGATGAGCGTGAAGCCCCGAAGCCTGTTCCACACGGCGCTCCGCGCCGCGCAGACGCATAAGTACCTGGAGAGCGAGAAAGCCGGCCACGACGTGGGCCCTGGCGCCATCGACGAGTGGGAGCACCGCCACTGGACGATCTGGGTGCGCCACCGGTGGGTCGAGCACCTGCTGGGCGAGGCGTGCTGGGAGGAGTTCGAGCCGGCGTGCTTCGGCCGGCTGCGCACCCTGTTCGCCACGCGCCCCGCGCTGCTCGACGAGGTGCTCGACCAGGTGCGCCACGGCGCCGAGAACATCGACGTCCTCTTCTGGGCCGCCGCGCAGCGGCGCGACGTCGACGCGGTGGTGCGCATGCTGTGCGAGCTGCGTCTCAACGAGATCCGCGGCACCCGCGCCTGTTTCGCCTCAGCGGAGTTGCGTCCCTAGGAGCCGCCATGTCGGTGCTCATCGACCGCTTCCTCGGCTACCTGGAAGCCGAGCGCGGCTGCTCGCCGCAGACCCTGCGGGCCTACGCGGGCGACCTGATGCGCTTCGCGCTCTTCGCCGCGCCCGACGCCGACGAGTTCGACCCGACGCGCATCTCGATCATGCAGCTCCGCCACTACCTCGCCCACCTGCGCCAGGCGGGCGCCGCGCGCACCACCATCGCGCGCAAGGTCGCCTCGCTGCGCTCGTTCTACCGGTTCCTCGTCCGCGAGGGGGTCGTCAGCGACAACCCGGCCACCAACCTCGTGGTCCCCCGCCTCGAGAGGCGCCTCCCCCTGTTCCTCGACGAGGACCAGGTGACCCGCCTGCTCGGGGCGCCCGACCCTGCCGAGCCCGCCGGGCGGCGCGACCGCGCGATCCTCGAGATGCTCTACAGCACCGGCATGCGCATCGGCGAGCTCACCGCCGTCAGCCTCGAGGACGTCGACCTCATCGGCGAGGTCGCCCGCGCCAAGGGCAAGGGCAAGAAGGAGCGGCTCGTCCCCCTCGGCAGCGCCGCCGTCGCCGCGCTGCGCGACTACCTCGAGGTCCGGGGCGCGATCGCGCAGCGCCGACGCACCAACCGCCGCGCCCTGTTCGTCAACAAGGCCGGCGGCCGCCTCTCCGAGCGCGGCATCCGACGCATCTTCCACAAGCACGCACGCAGGGTCGGCCTGCCCGACAAGGTCAGCCCGCACACCCTCCGCCACAGCTTCGCCACCCACATGCTCAACCGCGGGGCCGACCTCCGCAGCGTCCAGGAGCTGCTCGGCCACGCCAGCATCGCCACCACCCAGATCTACGCCCACGTCACCACCGAGCAGCTCCGCAAGGTCTACAACAAGCACCACCCCCGCGCCTAGGGCGCCAGCCGCCCTGCCGCGCCCCTCCAGCAGACCCAGGCCTCCCGCCCGCCGAGCCGCCTCGCCGCCCCGCGCGGTGGCGTGGCCGCGTGCTTGTGCGGCCCGGGGTTTTGCGGTAGAGTAGGCGGCCACAGGGGTCGAGCCATGGCGCGCATCCTCTACGTCATCACCGAGCTCGACGTCGGCGGGGCGGAGCGGACGCTCGTCGAGCTCGCCACGCGGGTGCGCCGCGAGGCCTACGAGCCCGAGGTCGCGTGCCTGACGGGCGAGGGCCCGCTCGTCGAGCCGCTCCGCGCGCGCGGCGTCGCGGTCCACCTGCTCGGCGCCCGGGGCAAGTGGGACGTGCGGGTGCTCTGGCGGCTGCGCCGGCTGATGGCCGGGGCCGACCTGGTGCACAGCTTCCTGTTCCACGCGAACCTGGCGGTGCGGCTCGCGGCGGTGGGAGCCGGCGTGGGCGCGGTGGTGGCCTCGGCGCGGGTGGCCGAGCGGTCGCGGCCGCGGCGCAGGACGCTCGAGTGCTGGACGCACCGGCTCGCCGACGTCGAGGTGTGCGTGTCGAACGGCGTGCGCGACTACCTCGGGGCGGGCGGGTTCCCCCGCGAGAAGCTCGCCGTCATCCCCAACGGGGTGGACGCGGCGCGCTTCGGGCGCCGCGACCCGGCCTTCAAGCACAGCCTCGGCATCGAGCCCCAGACGCCGCTCGTCACCACGATCGGCCGCCTCCACGAGCAGAAGGGCATGGCCTATTTCCTCCGCGCCGCCGCCTCCGTCAGCCACTCGCGCCCCGACTGCCGCTTCCTCGTCGTCGGCCACGGCCCGCTCGACGACGAGCTCCGCCGCCTCGCCGCCGAGTTCCACATCGCCGACCGCGTGACCTTCCTCGGCTTCTGCGACGACGTGCCCGCCGTGCTCGCCGCCACCGACGTCTTCGTGCTCGCCTCGCTGTGGGAGGGCATGCCCAACGCCGTGCTCGAGGCCATGGCCGCCGCCGTCCCCGTCGTCGCCACGCGGGTCGAGGGCACGGTGGACGTCATCGAGGACGGCGAGACGGGCGTGCTCGTCATGCCGAGGGACGTGCCAGCCCTCGTGACCTCGGTGCTGCGCCTGCTCGCCGACCCGCCCCGCGCCAGTGCCCTCGGCGAGGCGGGCCAGGCACACGTCCGCGCCCACTTCCCGCTCGACGCCATGGTCCGCCGCCACGAGCAGCTCTACGCCGACCTCCTCCGCAACGCCGCGCGCTGATCTGCCCAGGAAGGCCTCTGGCAGCCCCGCTACGGGCACCGGGGCCCGCAGGTATCCTGGGTCGCGCAGGCCCGTTAGAGGGCCACAACGGCCGTTTCTGGGCCTTTTTGTTATGGACCGTAAGTAGCTTCTATATATATACTTACGTGGAGACTGGTGTCAGCGGAGGATGCGGACGCGGACGTCGCGGAACGCCGCCTGGCCGCCGGTGACGCCGAGGCCGATGGCGCCCTTAGGGAAGTTGGCGAGCTTCCAGGTGGGCAGGCCCCGCAGCGCGTCCACGCGCATGGCGAGCTGGCCGCCGCGGACCGTGATCTCGATCTCGCGCCACTCGTTGTAGGCGCCCTTGCGCACCCCGCGGTAGACCTCGCCGAACCTGCCGTCGAGGTAGTAGCCGATCTCGAAGATGCCCTCGACGGGGAAGCGGACGCAGAAGAAGTTGCCGGGGCGCACCTGGCGGAAGCTGATGAGGAAGTACTCGCCGGTGCGGGTGCGGCGCGAGCCGCGCAGGATGCGGCAGCGGGCCTTGATGATGTAGTCGCTGTGTCCCTCGGTGGCGGGCACGAAGGCGTGGGCGAGCCGGCCCTGGCCCGCCGTGGCGACGATCTCGCCGTTGCGGGCCGACCACTCGCCCGCAGTCTGCCAGCCCTCGAGACCGCGGCCGTCGAACAGGCGGTGGTCGCCCCGGCCGAGGGTGCGGGGCCTCTTGGGCTCCTGGGCGAGGGCCTTCGCCTTCGCAGGGTCCTCGGTGTAGCCCTCGCCGAGCGCCACGGCCTTGTAGTCGGGGTCGGTCTCGTGGAGGCGGAGGCGGACGTCGCGGAAGGCGACGCCGCCGCCGAGAGCCTCGATGGCGGGGGCGCCGGCCAGCGGCTTGTGGCGGTCGGAGACGAGCGCGGGCTTGCCGTTGATGCGCACCTCGGCGTGGGAGCCACGCACGTCGAGCGCGACGGCGTACCACTTCCTGGGCGTCAGGCCCTTGGGCTTGCGTGCCAGGGTCTTCCAGTTCTGCTGGGGGTAGCCGAGGCGGACCGCCTTGGCGCCCAGGTCGGCCGACAGGGTGCCGTGGCTGACGACCGCGGTGCCGGCGGTGCCGAGCATCACCTCGAGGGCCAGGGTGTAGTCGGTCCAGTCGGCCTCCCTGGCGACGAGGAAGGCGATGCCGTTGGCGCCGTAGCCGACGAGCGCGCCGTCCTTGAGCTTCCAGTGGTCGGGCGCGCCGGTCCAGCCCTCGAGGCCCTTGCCGTCCGACAGCTCGATCCAGCCGTCCTCGCGCGGCTTCCAGCGGCTCGGGAACCGCTCCCCCTCCGGCGCCGGGGCGCCCGCGAAGGCGGTCGTGAGGAGCAGGAGCACAGCCCCGGCAGCCATCGGTCTCGCGCTCATGGCCCATCCTGCGTGCAACTGCGGCGTCTGCCCTCAAAGCATACCACGCGCCAGGGCACCGCGCAACGCGCCGGCTTGACGGCCCGCTGAGCCGCCGTGTAGAATGCCCCCGGTTGGCGACGGGGCTAGACGCAAAGGAGAGACGGGCGTGGACAGCTTCACTGAGGTCACGCACGAGGGCTGGGGCGGGCGGATCATGCAGTCGATCAAGGGGGTGGCCGTCGGCGGCATCCTCTTCCTCGTCTCGTTCCCGCTGCTGTTCTGGAACGAGGGGCGGGCGGTCAAGACGGCGAAGCGGCTCGAGGAGGGGGCGGGCGCCGCCGTCTCGCTGACGTCCACCGAGGTCGATGCCGCCAACGAGGGCAAGCTGGTCCATCTCACCGGCCAGGCGACGACCGACGAGGAGCTGACCGACGAGGCCTTCGGCGTCACGGTCACCGGCATCAAGCTCCGGCGCACGGTCACCATGCACCAGTGGAAGGAGTCCAAGCGCACGAGGCGGCGTAAGAAGCTCGGCGGCGGCACCCGCACCGAGACCACCTACAGCTACTCGAAGGTCTGGTCGGAGCGGTCGATCGACTCCACCAGCTTCCGCGAGTCGACGGGCCACACCAACCCCGGCGCCATGCCGTACCAGAGCCAGAGCGTCGCGGCCGAGAAGGTGACGCTCGGCGGCTTCCGCCTGTCGAAGAGCCTGGTGGCCAGGATCGAGGGCGGCTCGCCGGTGACGGTGAGGGCAGAGGACCTGCCCGAGGCGCTCGAGGGCAAGGCGAAGGCGGCCGCCGGCGGCTTCTACGTCGGCGCCAACCCGGCGGCGCCGGTGGTCGGCGACCTCAAGATCGTCTTCTCGGTGGTCAAGCCTCAGGTGGTGAGCCTGATCTCGCGGCAGATCGGCGACACGTTCGAGCCGTACCAAGCGAAGGCGGGCGGTACGATCGAGATGGTGGCGGCGGGCGCGCAGTCGGCGGAGAGCATGTTCGAGGAGGCCAAGGCGGCGAACGTGACGATGACGTGGGTGCTGCGGCTCGTCGGGTTCGTGGTCATGGCCATCGGGCTGGCGCTGATGGCCCAGCCGATGGTGGTGCTGGCCGACGTGCTCCCGATCCTGGGCGACATCCTGGGCTTCGGGGTCGCGCTGTTTGCGGGGGTAACGGCGCTGTGCCTGTCGCTGGTGACGATCGCGATCGCGTGGCTCCTCTACCGCCCGGTGCTGGCGGTGGTGCTGATCGCGGTGGGCGTCGGCGCGGTGGTCGCGGTGCGGCAGCTCGCCCAGGGCCGCAAGGCCCGGGCCGCTGCGTCGGCCCCCTGAGACCGCGGCGCGAGCGTCGCCCGCGGGGGCGAGTGGCGGAGGGGTGGCGGACAACGGGCAACTGGAGAGGGCACCCATGAGGCAAGCACGGAGGCCCACCCGGCCGGCCGGCTTCACGCTCATCGAGCTGCTGGTGGTCATCTCGGTCATCTTGCTCCTGGCCGCGCTGGTCGCGCCCATGATCCAGCGCTCGCTCGCCATGGCCATGCGCAGCTCCTGCCAGACCAACCTGCGCCAGCTCGGCGTCGCCACCCAGATGTACGCCAACGCCTGGGGCCTCTACATCCTCCCCGCCTTCCCCACCTACACCAACCCGGTCATCACCTTCCGCCACGCACCCGGCTTCGACTACTGGTGGCACGGCGTCGGCCGAGAGGGCGGCCTCTGGCCCGCCTTCATCATCGACGTCAAGGCCTTCGTCTGCCCCGAGAACGACGCCGTCAACCCCATGGCAAGCTGCTCCTACACCCACAACTGGGCACCCTGGAACGGCGTCGACAACGTCACCCCCGCAGCGCGCAAGGTCCAGAAGGTCCAAGACCCCGACCGCACCATCATCTACACCGAGAGCTACAACCCCGTCATCTGGGACTGGCAGTGGGCCGACGGCAGCGGCTCGCTCTTCCACCGGCTGCTCGACCGCCACGGCTCCGGCAACGCCAAAGGCCCCAACTGCCTCTACATGGACGGCCACGCCGACCACCGCATCCGACTCCAGCTCGAGATCCCCGACTTCACGCCCATCGACGACCACGAGTAACCCCCCTCCGGGAGCCCTGCCCATGAAGGCCAGCCACGCGCCCAGCCTCGCCGTCCTCCTCGTCGCCCTCGCCGCACCCGTCCTCGTCGGCTGCTCGGGCTCGAAGTCCGAGGTCCCGCCCGAGAAGGTCCGCCGCTTCCTGTGCGTGAACCAGGACTGTGGGAAGGCCTTCGCCGACGACCTCAACCTCGACGACGCCGCTCCCTACGGCAACGCGGGCGCCATGGCCCTCAAGTGCCCCGCCTGCGGCAAGCACACGGTCTTCGCGGCGACCCAGTGTGCTCACTGCGGCACCGCCTACGTCCCCACCCGCTCCTACCGCGGGCCCGCCGGCGACCTCAAGTGCCCCAAGTGTGGCAAAGCCCCCAGGTAGCCGGCCGCCGCGTCTGGCGCGGGAGGGAGCGCGGGCTGGGCGGGATGGGGCTCAGGCCAGCGTGGTGAGGTCGTCCACCATGGCGTCGGTGGCCGCCGCGACGGCCTCGCGCCAGCGGGCCTGGCCGAAGCGCCGGTTGTAGGGCGCGCGGCCGTGGGCGAAGATGACGCCGCGCGAGGAGTTGACGATGGCGCCGAGCCGCCGGCCGTCGAAGGCCGGGGCCACGTCGGCGGCACGCCCCCCCTGCTGCCCGTAGCCGGGCAGGAGGAACCACGCCATCGGCATGAGGCGCCGGAGCTTCTCGACGTCGAGCGCCTGGCTCGCGCCCACCACCGCGCCCACCGCGCTGTAGCCGCGCCGCCCGACGGGCTCCTTCCCCCCCTGGTGCACCAGCGCGCCGACCCGCATGAACCCCGGCACCCCCTTGCACGCCAAGCCCTGGACCTGGAGCGCCGTGTCGTTGGAGGTC
>CBFDBL010000234.1:0-8572 GCA_965603035.1 uncultured bacterium | reverse complement strand
CCTGGCATGTCGTTGTGGCGTCCACGACAAAACCTGGTGAGAAATGCGGGCTAGCGCTTCTCGGCCAGGACGAATAGCCCGTAGGTGGGATAGGGCAGGAGGGGGTCGAGGCGGCAAAGCGGGCGCAGGAACACGAGCCAGAGGAAACGCACGAGCAGCCAGACACGCCCACGGCGCCGCTCGAGCCGACGGCTCACGTTCGTGGCCTTCTGCGCGAAGAAGCCGCCGTACCCCCTCCAGCACACGGGCTCCAGCCCCGCGTCGGCGAGCATCGCCCCGAGCGCCGCGCGGTCGTAGCCCTGGCGGACGTGGCCGCCGTCCTCGCTCTCGGAGACGGCGTCGCCCCATAGCGGGGGTGCCGTGCGGTCGGGCACGCTGAGGAGCAGGCGGCCCCCTTCCCGCAAGGCATCGGCGAGGCCGGCGAGCGCGGCATCGTCGTCGAGGAGGTGCTCGAGCACGTCGAAGCAGACCGCGGCGTCGTAGGGCCCGCCCGGCGGCTCGCCTTCCCGGAGGTCGTGGACGTGGAAGTCGATGGCCTCGGGCGTCAGCGCTTCGCGCGCGCAGCGCTCACGGAGGGCGGCGATCGCGTCGGCGTCGTTGCTCAGCCCCACGACGCGGCAGCCCCTGCGATGGAGCAGGAACGCGACCGCGCCGTCGCCGCAGCCGGCGTCGAGCACGCGGCTGCCCGGCTCGACGTGTCGCGCGAGCCGGCAGCGCGCCAGCAGCAGGAGGTCGAAGCTCGGCAGGAGCCGTCGCCGCAGCCGCACGCTCATCGCACCGGCCCCCCGCCGCCCGTGCGGCCCAGCAGTGCTCGCGCCTTTGCCAGCGCCTCGGGCCGGAGCCGCAGGACGTGCTCGGCGTGGTGCTCGGCGAGCCTGGCGTGCAGCTCGAGGGCGCGCTCGGCGTGCTGGCGCGCCGCGGCGCGGTCGCCGAGCTTGGCGAGGGCGGCGGCGAGCATGAGGTGGAGCTTCGGGCGGTGGGGGTCGCGCTCGAGCGCGGCCTCGTACGCCGCGACGGCCGGCGGGTAGGCGGGCTGGGGCGCCGCGCCGGGCCGCAGCCGCTGGTAGCGGCGCACGTAGCGCATCAGGGGCGCGCGCGCGCCCGCGTCCGCCGCGCGCTCGAACAGCTCGGCCAGCCGCACGTGCGGGCTCGGGGACGCGCGGTTGCGGGCCGCCGCCGCCTCGTAGAGGGCCACCGTCCGGCCCAGCAGCGGGCCGTTGTCGTAGCCGCCCGACTCGAGCAGGCTCGCGAGCAGCGCCGCGTACTGGAGCCGGAGGCCCGAGTCCAGGGGCCGGCGCGCGAGCGCCTGCTCGTAGTGCTGGCGGCTCGACTGCATCAGCCGCTCGCTCTCGGCGTAGCGGCCCTCCTCGTGCGCGCGGACCGACTCGACCATCTCGTTGTGCGCCACCTCCGAGTCCGCCTGCCCATGCACCGCACCCATCAGCACGTACTGGCTCCCGACCGCCGCCAGCAGCACCGCCAGCCCCAGCACGAGCGCCGCCGCCGGCCGCAGCCGCCGCACCCACGCCGCCCGACGCGGCGTTACCGCCACCGCCGCCACCACCCACGCAGTGAACGCCACGCCCGGCTCGTAGTAGTCGAAGTCCACCGTGCAGTGCACCAGGAACGCCGCGAGCCCGCACACCAGCCCCCGCCGGCACAGCGGGCCCGGCTCGCCCCGCTCCCCGCGGCCCAGCAGCGCGTAGAACGCCAGCCACCCCCCGCACAGCGCCGTCGGCAGCACCACGTCCCACACCCACTTCGGCACCCGCGCGAACCACGGCTCCGTCCCCCAGCCCGCCACCGTGAACGTCGCCATCACCGCGCTCGTCAGCACGAAGGCCACGATGCCAGCCACCAGGCCCACCCGCCGGGGGAACCCCCGGCCCCCAGGCTCCGTCCGCTTCGCGGCCGAGCGCCACAGCACCGTCGCCCACGTCGCCAGGTACGCCGCCAGCCCGACCGCCCCGAGCTCCGCAAGCACCTGGAGGTAGTCGTTGTGCGCCTGCTGAGTCACCCGCGCGGTGACCCACCGGTAGCGGCTGTAGTGCGAGCCGAACGTGCCCAGGCCCACCCCGCCCAGCAGGTTGTCCGTGGCCATGGCCCAGCCCGTGCGCCAGTAGCCGGCCCGCACGCCCATCGAGCCGACGGCGTCGCGGAAGATCCGCGCGGGGATCGCACCCGTCGCGAACAGCGCGCCCACCACCACCGCACCCGCCAACGCCGCCCCAGCCACCCACACCCAGCGACGCCGCAGCAGATCCCCACCCAGCATCGCCGCGAACAGCGCCGCGCCGTCCGCGAACGCCACCCACCCGCCCTTCGAGTACGTCAGCAGCAGGCACCAGAGCGCCGCGACCAGCCACAGCGCCGAGACCGCGACGAACCCCTTCCCCCGCTCGCCCGCCCGCAGGCGGTCGAGCACGTACCCCGCGAAGCCCGGCACCACGAGCGCCAGGAACCCCGCGAAGCTGTTCGCGAGCAGGAAGGTCGAGAAGATGCGGCCGCTCGCCCGCGCCGCCAGGTGGTCGTAGTCCTGGGGGCGCAGGCCCAGCTCCAGGAGCACGCGCGCCCGATCCCCCAGGATCTGCTCCCGCAGCAGCGGCAGGTTCACGAACTGCTGGAACAGCCCGTACAGGCACGCCGCGAAGGCCGACGCCCACAGCACCCGCAGCACGAACCGCCGGTCGAGCGCGCCCGACGTCAGGTTCACCACGACCACGAACAGTGCGGCGTAGCAGAGCCACTCGAGCAGGGTGGCCAGGCTCGCCGCCTTGTGAGGCGAGCGCAGCGTCGAGACGGCGGCGATGGCGAGCAGGGCGAGCAGTGGGACGCCGACGCCCGTCCGCGCCAGCCGCAGCTCGCCCACCATCGCCATCCGCACCAGCCACACCCCGCCCGCGAAGAACACGCACACCGCCACCCACAGGTTCGACTCCCCCCCATGCCCCGGCAGCAGCGGACGCAGCGCGACCGCGCACGCCGCGAAGAAGGCGAGCAGGACGTCGAGCAGGCGGATCGCCGAGCGCTCGGTGGGTGTCTCATCGCCCATGGACGGGCCCCGTTCCCGCTGGGAGGGACTGACCATCCCAAAGATAGCACAGTGCCGCGCGAGCGGTCAAGGGGGTGGGTGGAGGTCGGGGCATGGCTTCAGATCGTGCGGGATCGCTCCAGGGCGTGCGCCTTGGCGTCCCATGGGGGCCGACCGTGGAAGGTGCTGGCCCATCGCTTGGCGTCACCCGCGCACCCGCGCCGGCGGCACGCGTCCCGAGTCGCCAGGGCGTGTGTGGTGCCGGCGCGTGAGGGCGCCATGATGTGTTCATAGTTCTAGAACTGTGAACACATCGGCCTGGGGCCCTCGCCGCTGCGGATCGCAGCTCGGTGTGAGGCGCCGGCCAGTGAGGCAGCCATGGGGGTTCCACACTTCGCGAAGTGTGGAATTCACGGGGTGCGGGCCTCGTCGGCGCGGGTCGCCAGGGTGTGGGTGGCGGCGCCCCGTGAGGGCGTGATGGTATGTTCATAGTTCTAGAACTGTGAACAGATCGGCCTGGGCCGCTCGACGCCTGCGCGCGGCGGCAGCGAAGGCGGCTACGGACGGGTTGGCGTGTGCGCCGGTGTCGGGGGCGGGCGGCTATTCCTGCGGGGGCTGCTTGGGCTTGTCGGGCTTGGCGGGCGGCTTGGCGTCGAGACGTGCGAGGAGCTTCCTGGCCTGGGGCACGCAGTCGCTCTTGGGGAACCTGCGGACGAGCTCGTCGTGGTAGTAGCGGGCACGCTCGGCGTTGTCGAGCTTGAGGTGACATTCCATCACCTTGAGCAGCGAGGCGGCGCGCCACGCTTCGTAGGCGTAGGTGATCTCGACGGCGAGCAGCTTGGCGATGGCCTCCTTGTAGTTGCCCTGTAGGAACTCGACTTCGCCGAGGCCGTACTGCGCCTGGGCGGCCAGCTCGGTCTTGGTGGCGGCGATGACCTTGTCGAAGGCGTCTACGGCGTCCTTGTAGGCGCCGAGGTGCTGCGAGGCGAGGCCGACGCCGTAGGTGGCGTCGAGGTGCAGCTCGCCCTTGGGGAAGGCCTCGAGCGCGGCCTGGTAGCTCTTGAGCGCGTCGGCCCACTCGCCCCGGGCCTGCTGACTCTGGGCGATCTGGACCATCGCCCGCTCGCGGTACTTCGGCGACGGCTTTGCGGCGAGGGCTTTGCGGAAGCGCACGATGGCGTCGGGGTGCTTGTCCTGCTTCTGGAGGATGAGGCCCGCGAGGTAGTGTGCCTCGGCGATGAAGCCGCTGTCGGGGCAGCGGTCGATGAGCTGGTCGAAGGCTGCGGCGGCCTCGTTGAGCTTCTCGGCGTGGTAGTGGCTCCAGGCGAGCTTGTAGAGGGCCTTGGCGAGCTCGTCGCCCTTCGCGGCGCTGGCGCTGTGGCCGTAGTGGCCGGCGGCCTCGGGGTAGCGCTTGGCCTCGTAGTGGTGCTCGCCGAGCAGGAAGTGGGCGCTGGCGGCGAGCTCGCTCTTGGGGTGCTCGTCGAGCAGGCGCTTGAGCGCCGCCACCATGGGCTCGGCCTGCTTGCGCTCGCGGTGGGTCCAGGCGAGGTCGTAGAGGGCGTCGTCGGCGAGCTCGCTCTTGGCGTGTGCCTCGAGGAAGGCCTCGAGCGCGGCCTCGGCCTCGGCGTGCTGGCCTGCGCTGAACAGGGCGCTGCCGGCGCGGTAGGCGGCCTCGACGGCGAGCTTGTGGTCGGGGTAGTCCTTGGCGAGCCGGGCGTAGAGTGTGCTGGCCTGGGGGTGCTTCTTCTGGTCGGAGCGCGCGGTGGCGGCAGCGAAGAGGGCGGGGGGCGCGAGGTCGCTCTTGGGGTGGCTGTCGGCCAGCGCGACGAAGGCGTCGGCGGCGGCGTCGAGGTCGCCCGAGCGGCGATGGGCCCAGGCGAGGCCGTCGCGGGCGCGTGCGGCGAGCTTGTGGCCGGCGTGGCCGGCGAGGAAGGCCTCGAACGACTTCCGCGCGTCGCCGTATGCCTTGGTCTCGAGCTGGGACTCGGCCAGGTGGACGAGCGCGTCGGGCGCGCTGGCGTGGCGCGGGTGCTTGTCGAGGAAGGCCTCGAGGACGGGCACGGCGCCGGCGAATTGCTTGCGGTTGAAGTAGAGGAGGCCGAGGTCGAGGCGGGCGACGGCCGCGTAGTCGCTGTCGGGGTAGGTCTCGAAGCAGCGGCTGTAGAGGGCGACGGCCTGGTCGGTGAGCTTCTGCTCGTCGGCGATGCGGGCGCGGAGGCAGAGGGCCTCGGGCGCGAGGTCGCTCTTGGCGTGGTCGGCGACGAGCTGGTCGAGCGCCTTGGCCGCGTCGTCGAGCGCGTCGAGCTTGCGGTGGCACCAGGCGAGGCGGTAGAGGGTCCAGTCGGCCTTGTCGGCGGGCGGGCCGAGCTCGCGCAGGCGCTGGAACGTCGCCTTGGCCTCGGCGAATTGCTCCGCGGCGAACTGGAAGTCGCCGAGCGCGAAGAGCGTGGGCTTGTGGAGCGGGTGGTCGGGCTTGTAGGTCGCGACGAACTGCTGCGCGGCCGCGATGGCCTCGGGCAGCTTGCCCTGGTCGCGGCGGCAGTAGGCCAGGGCGCTCAGCGCGTCTGCCGCGACGGGCGCCTTCGGGTGCTTCTCGACCACGGTGGTGTAGGCGGCGGCCGCGGCGTCGTGCTGGCCCGCGGCGAGGTGGGCCTCGGCGAGGCTGAAGGTCACCCGCGGGATGCTGTCGGCCAGGCCCTCGGCGCCCAGCGACGCCTTGAAGGCCGCGATGGCGTCCTGCGCCCGCTCGAGCTTGAGCAGGCAGTGGCCGCGGGCGTAGCCGGCGCGGTCGGCGAGCGGCGTCCCGGGGGCGGTCGCGACCACCTGGTCGAAGGCGGCGAGCGCCGCGGCGTGGTCCTCGGCGTAGAAGAGGCTGTTGCCCGCGTCGTACAGGGCGCGAGCCTTCTCGGGGCTCTTCGGGAAGCGGGTCACCACGCTCTGGAACGTGTTGGCGGCCTCGGCGTACTTCCGCTGCTCGAACTGCGCGCGGCCGATGCCGAGCAGCGCGTCGTCGCCGTAGTCGCCCGGGAACTCCGCGAGCACCTTCTCGAACGCCGCGACCGCCTCGGCATAGGCCTTCGCCTCCAGCCGCGACTCGCCGATCTTGTACTGCGACTCCGCCGCGATCGGCGACTTCGGGTACTTCGCGACGACCGTGGCGAAGGCCTTGGCCGCGGCGTCGTAGGCCTCGAGCTGGAAGTGCGACCAGCCGAGCGAGTAGTGGGCATAGGGCATGTGGGCGTAGGCGGGGTAGTCGGCGGCGAGTCGCGCGTAGCCGGCCGCGGCCTGGTCGTAGCGCCCGAGCTTGTAGAGTGCCTCGGCGGCGCGGTGCAGCGCGTTGGGGGCGGAGGCGTACTTCGGGAACTTCTCGACGAGCTCGAGGAGCGCCTTGGCGCCCGCGGCGTCCTTGCCCTGCTTGAAGCGGCAGCCGCCGAGCAGGTGGAGCGCCTTGGGCGCCGTCTCGGCCTCGGCGTGCCTGGCCAGGAGCGCATCGAGGGCCGTCTCGGCGTCGGCGTAGCGCTCGAGCGCGTGGAGGCACCAGGCCTTGCGGTAGAGCGCGAGCGGCGCCTGGGCGAAGGCGGCGTCGGCCTTGAGCACGCGCTCGTAGGTGCCGACCGCCAGGTCGTACTCCTTGCGGGCCATGTAGCCATTCGCGAGGTTGAAGAGCGCCTCGGCCTCGCCGGCCTCGACGGCGACGGCGACGGCCACGGCCAGGAGCGCCAGTCGCGCCTTCGCTGCCATGGGCCTTCCTTTCGCAGTCGGGAATGGGTCGCCGGCCACTGTAGCATGAGCGCATGGGCGATGCAACCGCCGCCCGCGGCTTCCGCCGCCGCCTTTACCTCTCTTTACGATCCGCGCGCGAAGTTTACCGCGCGGGCACCGCTCGGTTGCCAAGCCGCTGCCCGCGGCCTATAATCCGCGCCGAGGAGGCCCGCGCACATGGCGCTACCCGTCGGCAAGCTGCCCAGCGACCTGCTCGCCGCGCTGCTGCGGCACTGTCGCGACGACCCGCGCGTGCTCGTGCGCGCCGGCATCGGCCAGGACGCCGCGGCGCTGGCCTTCGGCGACCAGGTCGTCGTCGCCAAGGCCGACCCCATCACGTTCGCGACCGACCGCATCGGCTGGTACGCGGTGCACGTCAACGCCAACGACGTGGCGTGTGTGGGTGCGCGGCCGCGCTTCTTCCTGGCGGCGCTGCTGCTGCCCGAGGGCGCGGCAGATCGGGCCATGGCCGAGGCCATCTTCGGCGACGTCGCGCGCTCGTGCGAGGCCCTCGACGTCACCCTCTGCGGCGGCCACACCGAGGTGACCCACGGCCTCGACCGCCCCATCGTCGTCGGGCAGATGCTCGGCGAGGTGGCCCGCGAGCGGCTCGTCTCGAACGATCGCAGCGAGGTCGGCGACGAGATCATCCTGACGAAGGGCATCGCCATCGAGGGCACGGCGATCATCGCCCGCGAGAAGGGGGGAGAGTTGGAGGATGCCCTCGACGCCTCCCTGCTCGAGCGGGCGCGGTGCTTCCTCGACGACCCGGGGATCAGCGTCGTGCCCGACGCCCGGGCCGTCTGCGCCGCCGTCCACCCCCACGCGCTCCACGACCCCACCGAGGGCGGCCTGGCGACGGGCCTCCACGAGCTGGCCGATGCGGCCGCGCTCGGCGTCGCCGTCGACGGGCAGGCCATCGACGTCCTGCCCGAGACCGAGGCCCTGTGCGCCCGCTGCGGCCTCGACCCGCTCGGCCTCATCGCCTCCGGCGCCCTCCTGGCCGTCACCGCGCCCGCCGACACCGCGGCGGCCCTCGACGCACTCGCCGCCGCAGGCATCGCCGCACGCCGCATCGGCCGGATGGTCTCGCGGGACGAAGGGGTGACCCTCCTGCGAGCGGGCGCGCGCCAGCCGCTCCCGCGCTTCGACTCCGACGAGATCGCCAGGCTCTTCACCTAGTGGCCTCTCCATAAGCAATGCAAAGGGCCCCCAGCAGTCCCGTGGCCCGCGGGCGCCGGGGGCGATGACGCAAGGGGGCTGCGGCAGTCAGCGCCGAGGCTCTTGACAGGGGCGGCATGGCTCTGGGCCACGTTCTGGGAGCGGCCGCGTGCCGTCGCGGGACGCGCCTGCCCGCGTTCTGCGAAGGCGATGCTCCGGCTCGGCGATCCGCTCAGGCCGACTGGCAAGCGGCGCACCCCTTGCGGCCGACAGCCCCCATTCCCTTCGCACAAGGCGACGGGAGCCACGGGCGAGCCGAGCCGCGGCCCGGACGGGCACGGGAGCATGTGACAGCCCCTTGTCACCAGCCTCGGCGGGGCACAGCGGGACCGTCGCCTCGCGAAACGGCTACGCCGTCAGTGAGCTTGCGGGCGCCGGGATTCGCAGTCTACACTGGCCGCTTCCACCCACGTGCGCGCGCCTGGCCGGCAAGGCTTGGCGACACCCGGGCCTTGCATTGCCTATGCAGAGGTCACCAGCCTCCGTGCAGGGGCGTCGCCGCAGTTTGTCTCGGACCTGCACAGGTCCGAGACAAAGGCGGAGCGAGGAGAACATCGT
>CBFDBL010000233.1:0-8577 GCA_965603035.1 uncultured bacterium | reverse complement strand
CTGCAAGAGGTGGCTGGCGCTGGACGACGGCGAGCGCGACGCGGCGCAGGACTTCAAGACGGTGTCGCGGAAGCACGCGCGCATCAGCTGCTACGACCCCGAGAGCGTCGAGGTCGAGGACCTGAGCTCGAACGGCACGTTCGTGGACGGCGAGCGGGTCGATCGCGTCGTGCTGAGCGACCTGCGCGAGACGGGCCACGAACTCCTCCTGGGTACCCGCGAGACCTTCCGCCTCGAGTGGAGGTCCGAGGACTAGCGGGCCGCGAGGCCCGCGTGGCGCGGCCGACCCGGCGGCCCTGCCAGCGCCTTTCGCCCTTGCCGTGTGCGGAGCGTCATGGAAGCGTTCAGCTACCGAGGTGGATGCCTGATGTGCGAGGACGTGAGCGTGGCCGACCTCGCGGCCGCGGTCCGCACGCCATGCTACGTCTACAGCCGCTCGGCGATCGTCGCGCGCTACCGCGAGCTGGCCCAGGCCTTCGCCCCCGCCGACCCGCTCATCTGCTACGCGGTCAAGGCCAACGGCAGCCTCGCGATCCTCCGGCTCCTGGCCGACTTGGGCGCCGGCTTCGACATCGTGTCGGGCGGCGAGCTGTTCCTCGTCGAGAAGGCCGGGGGCGACGCCGCGCGCGCGGTCTACGCCGGGGTGGGGAAGACGGAGGCCGAGATCCGCCAGGCACTCGACGCCGGCATCCTCATGTTCAACGTCGAGTCGGCGAGCGAGCTGGCCCTGATCGACCGCGTGGCCGGCTCGATGGGCACGGTGGCGCCCGTGGCGCTGCGGCTGAACCCCGACGTGGACCCCAAGACGCTCGCCTACATCGCGACGGGGCACAAGGACAGCAAGTTCGGGATCGACTTCGCGGCGGCGCGCCGCCTCATCGAGGCGCTGGGCGAGCGGCGCCACGTCCGCCTGGTCGGCTACCACGGCCACGTGGGCTCGCAGGTGACCGACGTGGGGCCCCACGCCGAGGCGCTGCGCCGGATCATCGACTTCGCGGCGTCGTGCGAGCCGCCGACAGGCCCGATCGAGTACATCAACATCGGCGGCGGGTTCGGCATCGACTACGTGCCCGGCGAGGCGCCGGCGCCCGCCGCCTTCGCCGACCTGCTGCTGCCGCAGCTCGAGGCCAGCGGGCTCGACGTCCGCCTCGTCCTCGAGCCAGGCCGCTTCATCGTCGGCAACGCCGGCGTGCTGGTGACCCAGGTCGTGCACCTCAAGGACACGCCGGCCCGCCGGTTCCTCATCGTCGATGCGGCCATGAACGACCTGATCCGCCCGTCGCTCTACCAGGCGCACCACCGCATCTGGCCCGTGCGCAGCGACGCGCCCTTCCACGACAACGGCTTCGCGCCGGCCGACGTGGTGGGGCCCGTGTGCGAGAGCGGGGACTTCCTGGGCAAGGAGCGTCCGCTGCCCGAGGTGTCGGCCGGCGGGCTGCTCGCCGTGTTCAGCGCCGGCGCCTACGGCTTTGCCATGAGCTCGAACTACAACGCCAGGCCCCGCCCGTGCGAGGTGCTGGTCGACGGGGACAGCTACCGCGTGATCCGACGACGGGAGACCTACGAGGACCTGATCCTCCAGGAAACCCCTTGATGCCGTTCTCTCAAGGAGGACCCCGGGATGCCTAGACGGCTCGCCCGCGCGACGTGCTGGATCGCACTCGCCCTTCTCGCCGCCGGCTGCGTCGAGATCGAGGTTCGACGCAGCATTGCGCCCGACCGCTCCGGCCGCCAGAGCGTGCGCATGCGCGTGCCAAACGGCTCGCCCGCGAAGGCCGTCGAGCAGTTCCCAGGCTCGTTCAGCGGCGCCACCGTCCTGCCCACGCGCAAGACGGCCGACGGCGACGCCACCGTCTACAGGGCCGACGCGCAGTTCGCCGACGTCACCCGCGTGCGCTGCCGCGCCGGCTTCCTCCATGCCGCCGCATCCATCGAGCCCTCCGCGGCGGGCACCCTCGTCTACCGCGAGGCGCTCGGCAACGGCTACCTCAACAGCCTCGCCAAGGCCCCCGACCCCCAGCGCAAGGAGGCCATCGCCGCCGAGGTGCTCAGGACGCGCTCCGCCCTCGAGAAGGCGACCATCACCTACACCGTCAGCTTCCCCGGCAAGGTGGTCAAGAGCAACGCCGACCGGGTGACGGGCAGCGAGGCCACGTGGCTGCTCTCGGCCGACAAGCTCTTCGAGGGCCGCACCCTCGAGCTGAGCGCGGAGTACCGCGCCGCGCCCGAGCCCGCGGTCGCCGCGCGGCCCGAGCTGCCGCGGGTCGCGGCCCCGGCGCGCCGGCCCGTGACCGCACCCGCCCTCGCGCCGCGCCCCGCCCCGCCGGCCGCGCGCCCCGGCCCCAGGCCACTGGCCGCGCCCGTCGCGAGGCCCGAGGCCAAGCTCGACGGCATGGTCCTGGCACAGGCCGACGCACGCCAGCCGGCCCCCAGCGCGAAGCTGCCCGCCTCGAAGCCCAAGGCCACCACCCTCGACGACGAGACCGCCGACGATGAGACGACCCGCAAGGTCAAGGGCCTGTTCCGACAGGCGCTCGTGCACCTCGACCGCAAGGAGTACCAGAAGGCGACCGAGGTGCTCCAGCAGGCCATCGCCCTCAAGCCCGACAGCGTGGTCATCGCCAACCTCTACAAGGCGGCGGTCGCGCGGTTCATCGACGCGGTGCTCGAGAGCAAGGACCCGAAGTTCAAGACCGCGGCCGAGAAGCTCCTCCAGATCGCCAAGCGGGGCCGCGTCGAGCAGCTCCGCCAGCCCGCCTACATCCAGCAGCTCGTCAAGAGCCTCGCCGAGGGGTTCCTCCCGCGCACCTTCGCCATGGAGGAGCTCATCCTCGCCGGCGACTACGCCGTCCCCCACCTCATCGACTTCATCCTCAAGAACGACAACACCGAGCTCCGCGCCTACGCCGCATACGTCATGTCCAAGCTCGGCCCCATCGCCGTGCCCGCCATCTGCGAATGCCTCAAGTGCCCCGACCCGCTCGTCAAGCAGATCGTCATCCAGGCCCTCGAGGCCGGCAACGACCCCAGGGCCGTCCCCATGCTCCTGTGGGCCGCCCAGGACCCCAAGGGCCATCCGCTCGTCGTCAGCTCCGCCCGCAAGGCCATCGCCAAGATCGCCAAGGACCCCGCGATCTTCCAGACGCACTCGCCGCTCGCCTTCCTCGCGCTCGCCGAGCGCTACTACGAGCGCGACCGCCAGGTCCTGCTCCCCCACCTCTACGAGCACCTCGTCTGGCAGTGGAACTACGAGCAGCAGGCCCTGACGAGCGAGTCGGTGCCCGGTCCGCTCTACCCGTACCGCATGGCCGAGGAGGCCTGCCGCAACGCCCTGCTGGCCGAGCCGAGCTTCGAGCCCGCCATCCCGCTCATCGTGTGCACCTACTTCGCCCAGCAGAACTTCGTGGCCGACTTCTTCCTGAGCATCCAGGGCAAGCAGCTCACCCCCGAGCTCGCGCGCGAGGCCGAGCTGGCCAAGCCGATCCGCGACCGCCTGCGCCACGCGCCGCTCGTCGCGCACGCCGCCGGCGCCAAGTTCGTCTACGCCGCGCTCCGCCGCTCGCTGCGCGACGGCCGGACCGACATTGCGGTCTCGTGCATCAACGCCCTCGAGCCGATCGCCGACGGCTCCGCGCTGCCCAAGCCGCCCATCCCCGAGGAAGAGGCCGCCAAGCTCGAGAAGGAGGCCAGGAAGAAGACACGACGCGGCGGCCGACTCATCACCTGGTGGGGCCCCAAGCCCGAGGAGAAGCCCGAGGAGCCCGAGCCCGTGGCCAACCCCTACGCGCTCGCCCTCGACGGCACCCCGCTCATCGAGGCCCTCAGCTACGCCCCGCACCGCAAGGTCCGCTACCGAGCCGCCGAGGCCATCGCCGCCATCGACCCACACCACGAGCTGCTCGACGGCGACAAGGTGCTCGCCAACCTCGCCGCCGCACTCGCCGAGACCGCCGAGCGGGTCGCATTGCTCGTCGATGACGACGAGACGCGAGCCGACCAGGTCCGAGGCCTGCTCCGCGACTGCGCCGTCACCCCCGTCCTCGCTCGCACCCAGCTCGACGCCCTCCGCAGGGCCAAGGGGCTCCCGCCCAAGGACCTCCTCGTGCTCAGCGGCGGCATGAAGGGGCTCGACGTCACCGTCCTGCTCGCAAGCCTCCGGCGCGTCTACACCCTCGCCGCCACCCCCGTCATCGTGGTCACCACCAAGGGCGAGCTGCCCGCGCTCCGCAAGCGACTCGCCAAGGAGAACGTCGCCTTCCTCACCACGCCCTTCGACATGCAGTCTGTCGAGAACGCCGTGGACGCCGTCCTCGCCAAGTCGGCCGAGCCCAAGGGCCAGGAGCTCTCGGTCGCCTACAGCGCCTCGGCCGCGCGCACGCTGGCCGCCATCGACCCCGCCACCTCGATCTTCAAGCTCGACCAGGCGCTCCCCGCACTCCTCCGCGCCGTCGCCAGCAGGACCCACCCCGACAAGGTGCGCATCCCCGCCGTCCGGGCCATCCAGCACGCCCGGACCGCACGAGCCGTCCCCTACCTCATCAACGCCTACAAGGACCCCAAGAGCTCCAAGCCGCTCCGACTCGCACTCCTCGAGGCCATCGGCGCCTGCGCCGGCTCCATGCCCACGCCGCCCGAAGACGCACTCGCCGTCTTCGGCGCCGCATCGGCGGACAAGGACTTCGACTTCCGAGCCGCCGCCGCCTCGGCCTTCGGGCTCGCCGGCGGAGCGGCCGGGAGCATCGTCCCCGTCATCGACCAGCTCCACGGCCGCAAGCCCAACGTCCCGAAGTAGACGCCGCACCGCCCCCCAACCACGCGAACGGGGCAAGCGCTCGCCGCTTGCCCCGCCTCATGTGTACTCGGCGCCGCGCGCAGAGCGCTCGCGGCGGTGGGCGCCGACGCATGCGGGGAGGGGGCCGGCTGGCGTGGGCGGGGTCAGGGGCTGTCGGCGCCGTCGGCCGCGAGCTGCTCGTAGCTGCCGACGCGCCAGCCGAGCTGCCAGTCCCCGCTGCGGGCGGAGACGAGGAGGAAGCGGCAGCGTGCCTCTCGGAAGGAGCCGATGCCGCGCGGCTTGAGGTCGAGCGCGACGGTGGCAGGCAGGACGGTGATGGCGAGCTGGGCGGCGTCGCGGGGGGCGAGGGAGTCGGGGAAGGCGGGTGCGGCGAGCCACAGTGCCCGCCTCTTGTCGTCGGGCATGTCGAGGAGCTGGATGAGGTGGTACCAGGTCTTGCCGCGCTTGCCGTCGGCGAAGGTCTGGAGCTCGGCGGCATAGTCGTGGGTGGTGGGGGAGCCGAGGCGGACGGGGCCGATTCGGCCCACGTCGATGGCGAGGTCGCGGAGCGCGAGCCGGCTGTCGGGTGCGAGGGCCTCGACGCTGCAACTCTCGAGGTAGGTGGCGAGGACCCGCGCGGGCTCGGGCGGCGGCCGCATCCTCCAGACGATGAGGGCGCCGAGGGCGAGGACGAGGACGAGGACGAGGTGGGTCAGCCGGAGCCGCAGGAGCGGCGCCGGGATGGGGAGCATGCGGGTGGTGACCTTCTTGCGCTCGGCCTGCTTGCGCGCGGCGGCCTCGACCGTGCGGCGGAGCGCCTCGCGCTGCTGCTCGCCGATCGGGTGGTCGGGGCCGGGCGGCTCGCCCTGCGCCGGCGCCGTCTCGCGCTGGGGCACCCCGAGCAGGGCCTGGAGTTGCTGCGCCGTGAGCAAGCCCCCCGCGACCAGGAGCCGGCCCAGCCGGCGATCGTCGGTCCCCGAGGCGTCGTTGAGCGCCATCTGGTACTCGAGGCAGGCATCGAGCTGTGCGCGGGTGATGTAGCCGCGGGCGATGGCCCGGTCGCCGATGGGCTGGCGCGCCGCGCGCTGGCCGGGCCGGGCCGGCCCCGCGGGGGGCTGGTCGTCGATGGGCCTGGCGATGAAGCTCTTGCCGCACGCGCGGCACTTGACCCGTCGCCCGACATGCTCATCGCTGATGGCGTACTGCCGCCCGCAGGGGCAACGGACCTTCGCCATGTGGGACTGCTCCGCTCCGATCCGAGGAGTCGAGCTGGCAGGTGCGGACAAGGCGGCGACGGGATCCCGCGCGCTCGACGCGCCGCACGCGGGGCCCGACCATTATGGGCGCCCGCACCGCTCGGAGTCAAGCACGACTTCCGCCCGCGCTCAGTGTGCGACGTCGAGGGGGGCGAAGCGGGCGTCGCGCCGCTCGAAGATGAGGGCGACCTGGCGTGCGGGGCCTCGGCGCGCGGGCAGGTCGTAGATGGCCTTGACGAGGGCGGGGCCGTAGCCGTCGGCGGCGGCGAGTGTCCAGCCCGGCGCGCGGGCGATGGCTGCGAGCTGCGCGGCGACGGCGTCGATGGCCTGGGGCGGCGCATCGGGGCTCATGAGCTCGCGGAGGCGGGCCTTGCGCGCCGCGGGCTCGAGGGCGAGCAGCTCGCGCGTCGTCGCCTCGATGGCGCTCACGGCCTCGGCCGACAGGGCGCGCTGCTCGAAGGGCCGGCGGGCCCCGCCGAGGAAGCGCGCGGCCGCCGCGACGGCGAGCCCCACGCACACCAGGGCGCCGACGGCGGCGAGCACGGTCCGCAGGCTGCCTCTCGTTGCCATGGCCGTCCGCTCGGGTCAGAACCAGTCGTTCCAGTCGGGCACGTAGTGCGGCGCGGGGTCGTCGCCGACGTAGCCGATGGCGGCGACGGTGGAGGTGATGCGCGCGCGGCTCTTGTCGATGGCGCGGACGTGGGTGTCGGCGAAGGCGACGACCGCGCGGCCGCCGTGGCGGAAGCGCAGGGTCGGCCAGCCGTTGGTGTGCCAGCCGTTGCCCCAGGGCACCTGGGGGCCGTCGAGGAAGCAGTTGTTGCTCAGGCGCCCGGCGTTGGTCCAGTCGAGGGCGGTGTCGGCGAAGACGAAGAGCTGGCTGGCGCCCTGGATCTCGCCGATGGACTTCCAGTGGGCGTTGGCGGAGGCGGGCACGCCCCATCCGCTGGCGCGGGGTGTGAGGTAGAGGCCGTTGTAGCCGTAGGTGGTCGTCGGCCCGCGGGCGGCGCCCTGCGGGATGTAGCTGCCCCAGGGCTGCTCGGGGCAGTCGAAGGTGTTGTCGAGGCCTGCGTGCGCGTCGAGGTAGGGGGCCAGCAGGCCGGCGGAGTGGTCGGCGGGATCCCCGTTCGCGCCCCACCAGTAAAGGGACGGGGAGGCGGCGAACCACACCTGGGGCATGCAGAAGCCGCGGTGGTCGTCGGCGTAGAGCTGCCAGCCCTGCGCCAGGTTGCGCAGGTTGTTCGAGCAGTGCACCGTCCGGGCCGACCGCCGCGCGTAGCCGAGCGCCGGCATCACCATGGTCATGAGAATGCCGATCACCGACACCGCCACGAGCAGCTCGATGAGCGTGAACGCCCGCGTCGGTGCGCGAGGCGGTCGCGGACCGCA
Source organism: uncultured bacterium (assembly GCA_965603035.1). Taxonomy (GTDB): domain Bacteria; phylum Planctomycetota; class PUPC01; order DSUN01; family DSUN01; genus CAZDNN01. The sequence continues at coordinate 1,164 of CBFDBL010000233.1, read as the reverse complement.
GACGGCGAGTCGCAAGGGCGTTCCCCCAGAACCAGCGTGCCCCGCTCTCCGAGTCTCGGGGGGCGGGGCGACTGCCGCGCAGCCAACCTCTCCCCGTCCCTGGCTCGGAGACGCGGCGGGAGGCGGATCGATGGCCTTCGGCAGGTCTTCTGGCTCCCGGGCGATAGCCTACTGGCCGCGCCTTCCCACCCCTGGGCACCCCATGGGGCAGTGGCATCGGGTGCGGCGGTCGTTCCCGGTCACAGCGGCGGCACCGCGCAGGATTCGCACCTGCTTCCCTGGCGCCGAAGGCACGTTGTCAATGCCGCTATTCTACGCCACCGGCCGCCGCCAGTCAAGCGGCGCTCCGGCCCTGCGGCGACGGCTGGCGGGGGCCTACTGCGCGGGTCATCGTCGCTTGCGACGCCAGAGGGCGAGGGCGCCGAGGCCGAGGAGCGCCATGGTCGCCGGCTCGGGGATGACGTCGGGGCCCGGCTCCTGGCGCGCGCCGAAGGCGAAGAGGCCGTAACCGCCCGCCTCGGTGAGCCCACTGGTGTAGAGGACACCGCTGGCGAGTGCGGGGGAGGTGCCCACGCCCGCATACTGGTCGAGGACGAAGCCCGCGTCCCCAGGCCCGAGGGTAGGGTCGAGGATCAGCAGCTCGCGGTTCTCGATGAAGTTGTCGTCCACGAACACCTTGGCCACGTAGAGGTTGCCGTCGGCATAGGCGAGCTGGTCGATGTACCAGCCGATGAAGTCGGCGGGGTCGGTCTCCCACAGGAGGGTGCCGTCGAGGTCGAAGCACTGGAGCCTCTGCTCCGGGCCGCCCCAGAAGCCGTACACCGCGCCGCCCGTCACGTAGATGGCGTCGTCGGTGACGACGGGCGTCGTGTCGCTGGCCGCGCAGGCGGCGAGGAACGCGGCACTGCCGGTCAGCGGGTCGATCTGCCAGAGCCCGGCGTCGCCGTAGTAGTCGTAGGAGCAGGCGTAGAGGTGGCCGTCCGAGAAGTTGAGCCCTCCGAGGAAGCCCGCGTTGGGCCGGGCGACGTCGTCGCCCGGGTCCCGGTCGGGCAGGGAGGTCCAGACCTCATTGCCGGCCTCGTCGAAGGCGTAGACCATGCCGCCGTTGCTGGCGAAGCTGCTGATGCCCGGCTCCGAGGCGGTCGTGACATACACGACGCCATC
>CBFDBL010000232.1:0-8617 GCA_965603035.1 uncultured bacterium | reverse complement strand
GCTGAGCCGGTCGCGAACGTGCCCCGGCCAGGTGCGAAGGATCGCCGCCTTGCCGTCCGTGGAGATCCGCGGGTCGAGGATCGCCAGCGGGCCCCACATGTTATGGTGATGCGTGCTGAGGATGCACAGCAGCTTCCCGTCGCCGCCGGGAATGACCTGGGGGTAGTAGACGGCCGCGGGATCGGCGGTGTTGTTGCCGTAGACCACGGCCTGGTTCGTGCCGTCCGGGTTGACGGTCCAGAAGCTGTGGGCGTCGCCGAAGTTGCGGTCCACGTACTCCCAGCGCTTGTAGAGCACGCGGCCGTCGGGCAGCAGGGCGCTGTGGTTCTCGAACAGCGTGCTCTTGGTGATCTGATGGATGTTCGCGCCGTCGCGGTCCATGCGGACCAGGTTGGCGCCGATGTCCTGGCTGCACATGTTGTACTTCGGCTCGCGGGTCGACGAGAACACGATGTCGCCGCCCGGCAGGTAGATGGGATCGAAGTCACTCACGTCGGGGGCAAACGTCAGTTGCCTGAGCCCTGTCCCATCGGCGCTGACCTCGAAGAGATGGAGGTTCTCCTTCTTGTGTCGCCGCATGGCGAAGAGGATCTTCGCGCCGTCGAAGTGGACGCAGGGGCTGCGCACGACGCCCTGGGGGGCCTCGACGAGGGTGCGGGCCTGGCCGGTCGCCAGGTCGAGGGCCTTGAGCGCGCCGCCAGGGCGGTAGCGCCCCTCGGTCGCCTCGCCGACCTCGTAGAGCGTGTCGATGGCGTGGTAGACGGCCGCGTGCTGGTGGCGGGCCACGTAGAGCAGCGGCTGGCCGCTGACGAGGGGGTTGGCGACGAGCGCCTCGCGGCGGAGCGATTCGAGCTCTGGAGAGAGCTTGCTGCGGGCCTCGGGCTCCGCCTTCTCGATGCGGGCGAGGCGGGCGAGAAACTCGTCGCCCCGCGGGTAGCGCGCGCCGAACGTCTCCCGCAGATCCTCGATCGCCAGCCGCAGGGGCCGGAGGTCGGCGACCCGCAGCCGCCTCGCCGGCGGCGGCGTGGGCTTCGCGATGGGATCGGGCACGACGAGCCCCTCGGGGCGGATCCACAGCACGTCCCACACCTCGCGGCCCAGGTTGTCGTGGGTGAAGGTGATCTCCCGCGCCGCGAAGCCGAGCGGGATCTTCTCGTCGTAGATCTGCTGGTCGCCCGGCTTCAGCACCCGCTCGATGAGCTTGTGCTTCCTTCCGCCGTCGTCGACCGCGGTGACGGTGAACTTCAGGCCGTTGGTGCTGCTGGCCGCGGCGCTGTTGGTGAGGGCGTATTGGATGCGGAAGACGTGGCCCTTGGGGAGCTTGACCTTCCAGGCGGCGTGGAGCACGTTGCCATCAGGGAAGGCCAGCATCACGAGGCCGCCGCGGCGCTGCTCGCGCACGCGGGCCGCGCCGATGGCGAGGTAGCTCCGCGCGTCGCGCTCCCACTCGAAGCCGCCGCCGAGGATGTGGTCGTCCATCGTGTTGCCGCAGACCTGCCGCCATACATACGTCCGCCTTGTCCCACACCCGCGCGGCGCGGGGCTGGAACCAGTCGGCCCGCTTCGCGCCGCCGGCCGCCGACGCCGCGACGAGCAGCAGAGCCGTCAGGGCTTGGCGGGCCGGTACCATAGCGACGTCCAGTAGGCCTGGTCGGTGGCATAGGGGTCGATGGGGTCGGTCGGCTCGAGGGGCGCGGGCAGGACGCCGAAGCGCTGCATCTCGCGCACGTAGCCCGGGTGGGGGCGGAAGCCGGGCATGTCGAAGCGCTTGATCTCGTCGAGCTTCGCCTTCGCGGCCTCGAGGTGGGCGAGGACCTTGCGGTAGTCGGCGTCGTCGGGGGTCGCGAAGACGACGGGATGCACGGCCGGCTTGGGCGGGCGCCGCCTGTCTTCCCTGACCTGCCTGGGCTCGACCTTGCCCTTCGCATACCCGCCGGCGTCCTGCGCGAGCGGTGCGAGCAGGACGAGCGACTTGTCGGGGCGGGTGAGGTTGAAGACCCGGTGTCGTGAGAAGCGGCTCATGGGCCGCGTCCACGACAGCATGTCGCCGTGGTCGGTGGCGGTGAGCGCGGTGACGTGGCGGGGGAGCAGGCCCCTGGGGTGGCATGGGCCGCAGCGCCGCTCGACGGCGTCGGCCGCGGGCGCGGTCGAGGGCCAGCGGTCGGCCATGACGCGGACGGGGCGGTTGTTGCCCCAGCAGCCGCCGACCTGCCCCGTGCCGTACGCCGCGTAGGTGCCGGCATACTGCGCGGAGGTGTCGATCCACAGGCGGACGATCGCCCGCTCGCGCGGCGCGAGCTGCACGTCGTTGTGGCTGCCGCCGATCCTCTCCATCAGCGGCGACGCCGAGCTGTAGGTCGTGAACGGCTTGTCGTTGCCGTTCTGCCGGCCGCTGCGATGGCCCGGGTTGCCGCCCGTGTCCTTGACCTGCCAGTGGAGGAGCAGCTCGTAGTAGCTGAGCGAGAAGACGGGGCCGCGGTCGCCGGTCAGCACGACGCCGCCCTTGCGCTTGTCGGCGTCGTGGCAGCGGATGCAGTGGCGGTCGAGGATGGGCTGGACGTCGCGGGGGAAGTCGGGGATCGCCGGCACGTCGGCGATCGGCTCGATGCGGCTGGGGGCACGGGCCAGAGCCTGGATGTCGTAGCCGCTGCGCGTCGTCTGGGTGCGCGGCTCGTGGCAGCCGACGCAGCCGAGGGCCTCGCCGGGCTGGAGGGTGACGAAGCTGCGCATCTGCTTGACCGACCGGCCCCGTCCGTCGAGCGCGGCGAAGTAGAGGCTGCGCAGGACGGGCGCCTCGAAGTACGCCGAGCCGTCGGGCTCGACCGGCACCGTGCCGAGGATGCGCTTGAGCGTCGAGGTCACGCCGTGGCCGATCGGCTGGGAGCCGCCGCCGTGGAAGTTCGCGGGCTTCGGCAGCTCCTCGAGCAGCAGCCGCTGGATCGCGCCGCGCTCGACGCCGGCCATGTTGCGGCCGTGGTAGACGTCGGCCAGCACGAGGGTGCCCGTGGTCCTCGCCAGGTCGGTCTTCGGCGCGACCATCGGCTCGCGAGGCCGCCGCACGAGCGCGACGGGCTCGTGGACCATCGCCCCGGCCTCGTGGAGCACCTCGGTCTCGCCACGGGCGTTCATCAGGACGAGCTGGCTGCCCCTCGCCACGAGGAAGGCGTCGTCGGACAGCGGGTAGGGGTCGCGGAAGCCGGCCGCCCGCGAGAGCGTCCGCATCGCTGACCGCGCATTCGGCCCGAGCCCGCCCTTGACGGTGGACACGGCGCCCGCGTGCTCGTTGCGGCCGTGGCCGGGCGAGTGGATGAACACCACGTCGCCAGTGCCGGGGATCGGCTTCGCGTCGATGAACACGCCGCCCGGGCGCATGTTGCCGAAGTAGGCCATCTGGCCCGTGCCGTCGGGGCTCATCGTCCACAGGTGGTGGAAGGTCACGGCGTCGCGGTTCACGTACTCCCAGCGGGTGTAGAGCACGCGCCCGTCGGGCAGGACGGCGGGCGTGCTCTCGGTGAAGGCGCCGGAGGAGAGCATGCGGATGTTCGCGCCGTCGGCGTCGCAGCGGTACAGGATCGCGCTCGGCGCCAGCCAGCAGCCGATGTAGCGCTTGCAGCGGGTCGAGCAGAAGGCGATGCCGCCGTCGGGCAGATACGTCGGCTCGATGTCGTCCCACGGCCCGCGGGTGATCTGGCGCAGGCCGGCACCCTCGATGTCGACCTCGTAGAGGTTGTAGTGGTGGGTGCCGCCCTTGCGGTACGAGAAGAGGATCTTCCTGGCGTCGTAGTGGGCCTGCGGGTCGCGGACGGCGCCCCGCGGGTCGTCGAGCAGCACGGTCAGCTCGAGGGTGCGGACGTTCAGCGTGCAGAGCCTGCCCCCGTCGGCTCCGTGGATCCAATAGTCGGGGTCGATGCACGAGTAGCCGAAGTTGGCGTAGTAGTGTCCCGCCGGGTCGCGCCCTGGCGCGCGCTCGGCGAAGACGACCTGCTCGACGCCCAGCTCGATGAGCTTCGCGAAGGTCCCCGCGCGCTGGGCCAGCTCGCGCCTGCGCTGCTCGGCCTCCAGCGTGCGCAGCGCGCCCGCACGCTCGGCGAAGTGCGCGGCGATCTCCTGAGCGCTCAGCGCCCGGTTCCACATGGCCAGCTCGTCGATGTAGCCGCGGTAGCGGGACGCCGCGCTCGGGATGCCGGCCGAGTCGCCGATGCCGAGCCCCTCGCCCTTCGCTGCGCCGATCGTGCCGTCGAAGGAGATCTGCCCCATCCGCCGGCCGTCGAGGTAGATGCGGAGCTTCTTCGCCCCAGCGTCCGCCACGCCTGCAAGATGATGCCACTGCCCGACCGTGACCCGCCCACCTTCCGCGAAAAGGAACCTCCCGCCTGCCTGCCCGTGGTAGAGACTGGCCTGGCCGTTGTGGAGGGCGAGGTGGTATGCGTACTTCGGCGCGTTCCCCCAGCGGAGGACAATGCGGTTCCACAACGCGAGCTGTGTCGGCAGCACCCACGCCTCGATGGAGTAGGTCGCGCCGAGTGCTGGAGCGGGCATCGTCAGGTGCGACGCGTCGCCCTTGCGCACGCCCAACGCCAGCGCCTTGCCCTTCGCGCCCGGCACGTCGGACCCGGAGACGAACCGCGCCGTCCCATGCACCGTCGCCCCCTCTGGCACGGAGCCGTCGAAGCCCCAGCGCGACACCAGGCCGCGCGGCGCCGCGGCAGCCCAGGCCACGTGAGCCGACGCGAGCGCGACCACGATCAGGGCTTGGGCGGCGTGTACCACAGCGACCTCCAGTAGGCCCGATCGGCGGCGTACGGGTCCACGGGCGCATCGGGCGCCAGGGTCTTGGCCAGGATGCCGAAGCGCTGCATCTCGCGGACGTAGGCCGGGTGCGGGCGGAAGCCGGGCATGTCGAACCGCTTGACCCGCTCCACATACTCATTCGCGTCCACGATGGCGGCGAGCAGCGTCTGGTAGTCGGCATCGTCCGTGCTCTCGAAGACGGCGTGCCGCTCGCCCACGGGCTTGCCCCGCTGGTCGACCCTGCTCATGCCGAAGCCGCCTGCCGCGGGCGCCAGCGGCGCGAGGAGGAGCAGCGACTTGGCCGGACGGCTCAGGTTGTAGAGCAGGTGGCGGTTGAAGCGGAAGGCGGGGTTGTGGCGCTGGCTGCGTCCGCTGGCCAGGGCGTTCATCGGCCCCTCGCCCCAGGGCACCATCCGCTTGTTGTCGGAGGGCGAGGTCGGCAGCGCCGTCTTGCCCTTGTGGCAGCCGGCGCAGCGGCGCTTGAGGACGGCCTGGGCCTTGCGGACGCTCGGCCACTGGAGGTCGGGCCGGGTGAGCCGCGCCGTGCCGTAGTCGCCGACGGAGCCCGTGCCGAGCGCAGCGTAGGTGCCGGCGTAGACGGCGCCGGTGTCGAGCCACAGGCGGACGAGCTGTAGCTCGCGCGGCGTGGCGCCCTGGCGTGCGAAGCGCCCCAGGAGCTTGCTGCCGCCCGAGCCGAGAGCGCGGGGCGGGTAGTTGCTCCGCCGCAGGTTGCGGCCGTCGGCCAGCTCGCCCGAGACGGTGAGGCTGTAGTACGCGTGGCTGTACATCGGCCCGCGGTCGCCGGCGAACAGGAGGCCGCCCGACATCGGCCCGCCCTTCGCGGTCCGCTCGGCGTCGTGGCAGGCGAGGCAGCGGCGATCGAGGATCGGCTGGATGTCGCGGGGGAAGTCGAGCACGTCGGGCACGTCGGGCACAGGCTCGATGCGGCTCGGCGCCCGCCGCAGCGCCAGCGTCGCGGCGCTCGAGGCGGGCGCCTGCACCCGCGGCTCGTGGCAGCCCACGCAGCCGACCCGCTCGCCGGGCTCCACGCTCATGAAGCTCTGCATCCGCTTCACCGCCCTGTCGCGGGCGTCGAGCGCGACGAAGAAGACGGGCCGCATCGCCGGCAGCTCGAAGTACGCCGAGCCGTCCGACGCCACCGGCACCGTCCCCAGCACCCGCTCGAGCAGGAACGTGCCCCCGTAGCTCAGCGGCTCCATCCCGCTGAACAGGTTGCACGCCTTCGCCAGCACCTCGAGCACCAGCAGCCTCTTGACCTCGCCCCGCTCGACCCCCGCCATGTTCCGCCCGACGTAGAGGTCCTCGAGGAACACCCGGCCCGTCGTCTCCGACAGCGTCACACGCGACGGGATGACCCGCTCGCGCGGGCGCGGCCGCACCGGACGCGGCTCGTGCACCTGCATCCGCCCCTGCCGCCAGGACGCGGGCAGCGACCAGAGCGTCACGCACCGGCCCCGCCCGTCCATCACCGCGATGTCGGCGTCGGCCGCGACCAGGAAGCAGTCCTCGCTGAGCGGGTACGGGTCGCGGTAGAGCCTGCCGCGGCTCACGGCGCGGGCCATGGGCCGCGCGTCGGGGCCGTGGGCGGGGTCCACGACGGTGATCGCCCCCGCGTGCTCGGTGCGGCCGTGGCCGGGCGAGAAGGACGCCACGATCTTGCGGGTGCCCGGGATCGGCTTGGCGTCGATCATCACCGTGCTCGGGTGCATGTTCCCGTAGAAGACCATCTGGCCGGTGCCGTCGGGGTTCATCGTCCACAGGTGGTGGTAGCCGACCTGGCTGCGGTCCACGTACTCCCAGCGCTGGTAGAGGATGCGGCCGTCGGGCAGTGGCCAGGGGGTGTTCTCGTGCTCGACGTTGGCCGAGAGCTGGCGGATGTTCTCCCCATGGGCGTCGCAGCGATGCAGGACGGCGACCTGGGTCACATAGCAGGGCACCCAGCGCTTGCAGCGGCTCGAGGCGAAGAGGATGCCGCCGCCTGCACCTCCGCCCGGCACGAAGAGCCCGGACGCCCCGTCGGTGAGCTGGCGCAGGCCCGTCCCATCGACGTGGATCTCATGCAGATGGTGATAGGGCTGGCCGCCCTTGCGCCAGGAGAAGAGCAGCTTCCTCCCGTCGTAGTGCACCTGGGGGTCGCGCACGCCGCCCTTGGGGTCGTCGAGCAGCGTCGCGACCTCGCCCGTCTTGACGTCGAGCAGGCACAGCCGGCCGCCGGGGTGGTAGTAGAGCCGCCGCTTGGGGGCGACGATGTTGTAGCCGAAGTTGGCGTACCAGTGGCCGTCGGCGTCGGCCTGTCGGACGGCGAACACGATGCGCTCGACGCCCAGCTCCCCGGCGGATGCGGCCAGCCCGGCGCGGCGCGCGGACCCGGCCTTCCGCTGCTCGGCGTGCCAGGCGCGCCGCTCGGCGTCGGAGAGCTTCGCGAGGCGCTTCGAGCGCTCGGCGACGTGGTTGCGGACCTCGTCGGCGGTCAGGGCGCGGCGGTAGACAGCGGCGTCGGCGAGCAGGCCGAGGAAGTCGCGGCCGTCGTCGTAGCGCAGGTTCGTGGCGAACTGGTAGCGGCCGCCGAGCTTCGTGTCGATGGCGGGCTGGCACTCGCCGACCTGCCGGCCGTCGTAGAAGAGCCGCGCGGCCCTGCCGTCGAAGGTCGCGGCCACGTGGTGCCAGCGGTCCGGCGCGATGCCGCCCCGGACGTCGCAGTGCAGATCCTGCGGGTGCCCCCAGAAGTAGAAGCACAGCCGGTCGTCCCGCACCAGCCACAGCCCGCGCGCCGCCCCCTGCACCTGGCTCCCATACGAGAACAGCACCTTGTCCCGCACCCCCGCGGGCCGGTTGAACCACACGCTGATCGACCCCGCCTCCGTGCCCTTCGGAAAGCCCTTGTCCGAGCCCGTCACCCGCTGCCCCCCGCCGAAGAAGGCGAGCGCATGGCCCCCGAAAGGCCCCCGCACCCGCGCCGGCGCGCCGTGCAGCCTGCCATCGTGCCCCCCCGCCGCGTCGCGCACCCCCTCGCTCGACGCCTTGTCCACGGGCCACCACGCCACCAGCCCTTCGTCACCGAAGGGCGCGGCAGCCCACGCTATCCGCGCCAGGAGAAGGGCCGCTGCCAGCGTGAGCGGTTTCCACATGACGAGCATGGTGGCCGGAAATGGACGAGAAGTCAACCACGTACGCCGAGGGCCGGCCCACATCGCGGCGCCGCCTTGCAATCGGGCAGAGCCCTGCTATGATAGGTCGGTAGCACACCGAGGCCTAGGGGCTCCCGTCATGAACTACCACGGCGTCGGTATCTCCGAGGATCAGCTGGCAGCTTTCTGCCGCAAGTGGAAGATCCAGGAGTTCGCGCTCTTCGGATCCGTCCTGCGCGAGGACTTCGGCCCGGGGAGCGACGTGGATTGCCTGGTGGAGTTCGCGCCCGCAGCTGACTGGAGTCTCCTCGACGTGATCCGTGCGGAGCAGGAGCTCAGCGAGCTGCTGGGCCGGCCCGTGGACCTCGTGGAGCGGCCTGTGGTGGAACAGAGCGAGAACTGGATCCGGCGGCGGCGCATCCTCCAGGGAGCCAGGACGATCTATGTGGGATGACAGCGCCGCCGTGCTCGACATTGTGCTCGCCTGTCGCCGCCTGGCGCGATTCGTCGAGGGCGCTGACGAGCGCCACTTCCAGGCCAATGAGGAGAAGCGCTGGGCGACGGTAAGCCAGCTCCTGCTCATCGGCGAGGCAGCCAAGAGGCTCTCGGGCGCTTTCCAGGCGGCCCACAACCAGATCCCCTGGGCTCAGATCATGGCCATGCGGAATCGGCTCATT
>CBFDBL010000231.1:0-8641 GCA_965603035.1 uncultured bacterium | reverse complement strand
CCTACCGCCTCGGGCCCTATCCCTGCGACGTGGCCTTCCATCCCACCCTCGACCTCGTCGCGGCCACCGGCGGCGGCACCCCGGCCATCTACAGCCGCAAGACCGGCGAGACCCTCGCCAACAAGCTCGACCTGGGCGACCGCAAGCTCGGCGGCGTCGCCCGCATCGTCTTCACCCCCGACGGCAAGCACCTGCTCATCGACTCCAGCGACCAGAGCAAGCGGCGGGCACTGCGCTCGTTCGCCCTCCGCCTCACCGACGAGGAGCGCCAGCGGCTCGACAAGGGGCCCAGGAAGCCGATCGCGCCCGAGCTGGTCGATGCCGACGACCGCGACGCGCGGCCCCGCACCCTCGTGCCCCTGGCCGACCTCGACGGCCTCCGCGCGGCCAGCACCGACAAGATGGACGCTCGCGCGATCGCCCGCGCCTTCATGAGCTCCGTGGTCATCATCAAGAGCGACAAGGGCGGCGGCACGGGCTTCGTCGTCGGCAGCAAGGGCTACGTGCTCACCTGCGCCCACGTCCTGCCCATCCTCGGCGACCCCGAGATCACCTACCGCGCCGAGCAGGCGGGGCGGGTCGTCATGCGGACGGCGAAGGCCGCCATCGTCGGTGCCGACAGGCAGCTCGACCTGGCGCTCCTGAAGATCGAGGCCGCCGAGCCCTTGCCCGTCGTCCGTCTCGACGCCGAGGCGACGCTCGAGGTCGGCGAGGCGGTCTGCACCATCGGCCACCCGGGCCTCGGCCGCAAAACCCTCGACTACACCATGACCCAGGGCATCATCAGCAACCGCGCCCGCGACATCGAGGGCACCGCCTACATCCAGACCAACGCCACCGTCAACCCCGGCTCGAGCGGCTCCCCGCTCTTCGACAGCCGCGGCAACGTCATCGGCCTCGTGGTCCTCAAGGCCAACATCGAGAGCACAGGATTCGCCGTCCCGGTCCATCGCCTCGCCGCGTTCGTCCGCTCCCACGCCCGCGCAGGCGGCGCGGCCACGGTCAGGAAGCCCGCCCCCAAGGTCGAGGCGGATGCCGCCGCGGCGCGGAAGTGCCGGAGCTGGCTCTCCATGGCGCGGCAGTTCCGCAAGGCCGGGATGAAGGACAAGGCGCGCACCTACCTCCAGCGGGTCCTCGACGAGCACCCGGGCACGCCCTTTGCCGCCGAGGCGCAGAGCTTGCTCGAGGGCCTGTGACGGCCCGCCCGCGCCGCCCGCCCCTCGCTCTTCCCCCGACCCGCTCGCGCGGGACCGTGTCGCTGGACGACAGTGGCAGGCTTACCCAGGCGCAGGTTGCGGCCTGGGGCTCTGGCTTGAGGCTCGTGGCTCGCCGCCCGGATGTCGTCAGGGCGCCTCATCGGCGGCGTCGGGGGCTGGTGCGAGCTTGACGGCGGTGCCGTAGGCGAGCAGCTCGGCGGCGGTGCCGACGACGCTGGTGGTCATGTAGCGGGCGGTGAGCACCGCGTCGGCACCCAGCCCGCGGGCCTGCTCGGCCATCCGCCGGCGCGCGACGGCGCGGGCCTTGCCCATCATCTCGGTATACTCGGTCAGCTCGCCGCCGAGGATGAGTCGCACGAGCGCCGAGATGTCCTTGCCCAGCCAGATCGCGTAGACCGTGTGCCCCTCGACGAACCCCACGATCTCCGTCACCTCCCGGCCCGGAACCATGTCCGTCGTCGCCACCGGCAGCGGGTCCGGCTCGTCGGTCTGGTCGAACTCCCTCCGCTCCGGCCGCCGCACCGCCTGCTCGAGCGCGACAGACACCAGCACCACGAGCACCCCGCCCAGGAACAGGTAGACCGCGCCCCGATACCACAGCGGCAGCGCGCCGCCAATCTCCGCCTTCACCACCACCGTCACGTACCACGGGATGCCGACGAACACGAGGACGAACAGCCCGACGACGAACGCCGACGACCCGATGAGCCGCAGTCCCTTGAGCATGGCTCGTCTCCTTCCGCCGCCAAGCTACCGCCTCGTGCCGGCCCTGTCAAGGAGATTGGCCTCGGCCTCCCGCGTCGCGCCGCGGCGCTCAGCCGTCGCCGCCCTCGCGCCGCAGGATGTCGCGCTGGAGCTGCTGGAGCAGGGTGAGCGCGTCGAGGGGGGTCATGGCGTCCGCGTCCACGGCGCGCAGCTCCTCGATGGAGTCGGCGTGCAGCGAGCCGAACAGTGTGAGCTGCACCTGCCTCGGGTGGGCGCCGACCTCGCCGAGGGTGGGGGCGAAGCGCGGCTTGTCGTTGGGCGTGAGGGCGGCCTCTTCGAGGTTGGCGAGGATGACCTTCGCCCGCTCGACGACGTCCTTGGGGATGCCGGCGAGGCGGGCGACGTGGATGCCGTAGCTCTTGTCGGTGCCGCCCTCGACGATCTTGTGGAGGAAGACGACCTCGTCGCGCCACTCGCGGACCGCGACGTTGTAGTTCCTGACGCCTGTGAGCAGGAGAGCGAGCTCGGTGAGCTCGTGGTAGTGTGTGGCGAAGAGGGTGCGTGCGCGGACGTGCTCGTGGAGGAACTCGCTGACGGCCCAGGCGATGGAGACGCCGTCGAAGGTGCTGGTGCCGCGTCCGACCTCGTCGAGCACGAGCAGGCTGTGCTCGGTCGCGTTGTTCAGGATGTTGGCGGTCTCGATCATCTCGACCATGAAGGTGCTCTGGCCGCGTGCCAGCTCGTCGCTGGCGCCGACGCGGGTGAAGATGCGATCTGCGACGCCGATGTGCGCCTGCTTCGCGGGGATGTAGCCGCCCATCTGCGCCATCAGGACCAGCAGCGCGACCTGGCGGATGTAGGTGGACTTCCCTGCCATGTTCGGCCCCGTGATGACGGCCATCCGGTGCGAGTCGCCGTCGAGCAGCACGTCGTTGGGCACGAACGTCCCTGCCCCGAGGGTGACCTCGAGCACCGGGTGGCGCCCGTCGGTGATGGCGATGGCCAGGTCGTCGGCCACCTCGGGCCGGCAGTAGCCCCGCTCGGCCGCCACGTGCGCCAGCGACGTCAGGCAGTCGAGCTGCGCGACCAGCAGCCCCACCCGCTGGAGCCGCTCGACCTCCGCGCCCACCTGATCGCGTACCGCGACGAACAGGTCGTACTCCAGCTCCTTCGCCTTCTCGTCGGCGCCCAGGATCTTCGACTCCTGCTCCTTGAGCGCCGGCGTGATGTACCGCTCGGCGTTCTTGAGCGTCTGCTTGCGGACGTAGGAGTCCGGCACGCGGTCGGCCTTGGCGTTGGTGACCTCGATGTAGTAGCCGAACACCTTGTTGTAGCCGATCTTGAGCGAGTCGATGCCGGTGCGCTCGATCTCGGCGGCCTGGAGCCGGGCGATCCAGCTCTTGCCGTCGCGGGCCACCGCGCGCAGCTCGTCGAGCTCGGCGTGGTAGCCTGGCGCGATGATCCCGCCGTCGGTGATCGGGGTCGGCGGGTCGGGCAGGATGGCGCGCTCGATGAGCTCGCGGACGTCGTCGAGCGTGTCGAGTGTCGAGTGGCAAGTGCCAAGCAGATCCGACGTGCACTCCGCAAGCTGGGCGCGGAGGCCGGGCAGGACCGCGGCCGACTGCTTGAGCGCGACGAGGTCCTTGGGGTTCGCCCTGCGGTAGGCGATCTTGGCGGCGATGCGCTCGATGTCGCAGATGCTCTTGAGCGTGGCGCGCAGCGCGTCGCGCACCTGCGGCCCCTCGACCAGCTCCGCCACCGCCGCCTGACGATCCTCGATCGCCGACACCGTCCGCAGCGGGTAGAGCACCATCTGGCGGAACATCCGCCCGCCCATGGGCGTCACCGTCGCGTCGAGCACCCCGAGCAGCGTCGTGTCCGAGCGCCGGCTCCGCAGCGTCTCCACCAGCTCCAGGCTCTGCTGGGTCGCCTTGTCGAGGGTCAGGAACTCCGTGCGGACGAACCGCTCGAGCTTCGTGATGTTGCCCAGCGTCCCACGCTGGGTCTCCTGGAGGTAGTCGAGCACGGCGCCCGCCGCGCCCAGGCCCTGGCGGAGCCCGTCGCAGCCGAAGCCCTCGAGCGTCGAGACCCCGAAGTGCTCGCGCAGGGTCTTCCGGCCGCTCGTGGGGTCGAAGGCCCAGTCGGGACGCGGCGTCCACGCCCCGCCGACGACGGGGCGCAGCGGCTCCAGCGTGCTGTCCTCCGTCCCATACTGGCTGTCGGGCACCAGCGTCTCCGTCGGGCTGATGCGGCCCAGCTCGTCGAGGAGCTGGGCCGGCTCCACCTCCTGCACCAGGAACCGCCCCGTCGAGAGATCCACCCACGCGATCCCCATGCTCTTGCCGAAGGGCGCCACCGCAGCCAGGAAGTTGTTTTGCTTCGCATCGAGCAGCGTATCCTCGGTCAGCGTCCCCGGCGTCACCACGCGGACGACGTCGCGCTCGACCACGCCCTTCGCCTCGCGCGGGTCCTGCACCTGCTCGCACACCGCCACCTTCACGCCCGCCGCGATCAGCTTCTTGAGATACGTCTCCAGCGAGTGATGGGGGAACCCCGCCAGCGGCATCCGCCCGTCGGCGTACGGCCGCGACGTCAGCGTCAGGCCGCACACCCGCGCCATCACCTTCGCGTCGTCGTAGAAGGTCTCGTAGAAGTCGCCCATCCGGAACAGCAGCACCATGCCAGGATGCTGCTTCTTGAAGTAGTGGTACTGGCGCATCGCCGGGGTCTGCGCCTCCGGCGGCAGATCCTGGTCGCGGAACAGCTTGGGCGGCTTCTTCGCCATCGACTTCCTTCGCCAGCCTCCGGCCCCAATTCTACGGCGGCGCCACACCGAGTCAAGCCTGCCTCCGGAGCCTGCGCGCGCGGGCGGGGTCGGTGGGAAGGCAGATCGGCGCTTGACAGTACCGTCACGGGACGGTATTGTCAAGGGCGTTCACCGACAGGCAACACGGAGAGAGCGATGGAGCCACTGACCGAGCGGCAGGAGCGGGTGCTGCGGGAGATCGTGCGGTTCCTCGACGCCGAGGAGCGGCCGCCGACGAACCGCGAGCTGGCCGCACGGCTGGACTGCCACATCAAGACCGTCTACCAGTACCTGCTGGCGCTCGAGCGCAAGGGCTGGATCGAGCGTCGGCGGGGGTACATCCGCGTGGCGGCCGAGGCGCGGGAGGGGCGGGGCATCCCGATCGTCGGGCGGGTGGCTGCTGGCGTGCCCATCATGGCGACGGCGAACCGCGAGGGGGTGCTGTCGCTGGAGGCGATGTTCGGCGCGGGCGAGGTCTTCGCCGTGCGCGTCGAGGGCGACAGCATGCGCGACGCGGGTATCCTCGACGGCGACCTGGCCATCGTCGAGTTCAGGCCGGAGGTCGAGCAGGGCGCCATCGCCGTCTGCTACGTCGGCCCGGGGCAGGAAGTGACGGTCAAGCGCCTGTGGCAGCGCCGCGACGGCTTCGAGTTGCGGCCCGACAACGACGCCTACCGCCCGCTCCGCGTGGCCAAGTCCGACCCCGACTTCCGCATCGCCGGCCCCGTCATCGGCGTCGTCCGTCAGCTCCGCTGACGTTACAGCCCTCACAATCCCTCGAACACGGTGAGGATCGCGCTGTTGTCGGCGTCGCCGTACCCCGCGGCTTCGGCCTGCTCGAGGAGGCGGCGGTGGAGGGCGGAGAGGGGGAGCCTGGCGTCGGCCCGCTCGCCCATGGCGAGGATGAGGCGCACGTCCTTGAGGTGCTGCGACAGGCGCGCCTGGGTGGCGAAGTCGCCGCGGACCATCTTCGCGCCCTTGGCGTCCATCACGGCGGAGCGGGCGGCGCCAGCCTTCAGGATGTCGAGGGTGAGAGCGGGGTCGAGACCGACGCGGCCGGCCAGGGCGAGGGCCTCGGCGAGCGCCGCGCGGTTGAGGCCGAGCACGAGGTTCGTCACCAGCTTCATCTTCGCCCCGCTGCCCCACGGCCCGACGTGCTCCCACCGCTTGGCGAAGCAGCGGAAGAGGGCCTCGCAGGCCTCGAAGGCGGAGCGCTCGCCGCCGACCATCACGAGCACGTCGCCCTCGCGCGCCTGGGCGCTGGAGCCTGAGACCGTGGCGTCGAGGTAGTGAATGCGGCGCTCGGCCAGGCGCGCGCCCAGTGCCGCGGTGCGCTCGGGCTCGCCCGTCGTCGTGTCGATGAGGAGCTGGCCGGGGCGCAGGGCCGCGTCCATCTCGGCGACGACACCCTCGACGACGCCCGTGGTCAGCAGGCAGAGAATGATCCGCTCGCAGCGCTCGGCCACGTCGCGCGCCGACGCGGCGGGCTGGCCGCCCATCTCGGCGAAGGCCGTCATCCTCTCTGTGTCGATATCGTAGCCGACGGTGGGGAAGCCTGCGGCGACGAGGCGCTCGGCGAGCGCGGAGCCGAGCAGGCCGATGCCGACCAGGCCGATGGGGTTGGCGTTCGCCATGCCGCAGACTCCTGAAGAAAAGACGTCGGGGACGAGGACGATTGGGGGAGCACTGCCGGCTGCCTCCTGCCGACTGCCGACCGTCTCCTGCTAGAGGGGTCAGGTCTCCTCCTGCTCTGTGTCCTCGGGCCGGTCGAGCGCGGTGCCGTGGTGGAGCGCGTCGTGTCCGAAGCGGTCCTTGATGCGGCCCATGGCATCGCCGAGTTGGCGGCGCTTGGCTTCCCGCTCGGCGTCGGGCTCGTGGAAGAGCTCGGGCTGGCGGGGTCTGCCTGGGCCGAAGCCGCTGACGGCGACGCCGAGGAGGCGGATCCTGCGCCCGCGGGCCTTCGCTCGGCGCAGGTTGGCGGCGGCGGTCTCGTAGAGGGTGGCGGCGTCGGCGACGGGGCGGTCGAGGGTTCTCGTGCGGCTGAGGGTGGTGAAGTCGGCGAGGCGGATCTTGGTGGTGACGGCGCGGCCGCGGAGGCCGGCGCGGTGGAGGCGCTGGGCGACTCGCTCGCAGAGGCCCATGAGGGTGGCGGCGAGCAGGCGGGGGTCGGCGGTGTCGGTGGGGAAGGTGTGCTCGTGGCTGACGGACTTGGCGGGCTCGCCCTCCTCGACCTCGCGGTGGTCGATGCCGCGGGCGAGCTTCCAGAGATGCTCGCCGTGCTTGCCGAAGCGGCGGGAGAGCTCGGCCTCGGGCAGGTCGGCGAGGTCGCCGATGGTCTGGACGCCGAGGGCGTCGAGCGCGGCTCGCATCTTGCTGCCGACGCCCCAGAGGCGGCCGACGGGCAGCGGGCGCAGGAAGGCCTCGACGGCGTCGGGCTCGACGACGACGATGCCGCGGGGCTTCTCGAGGTCGGAGGCGATCTTGGCGACCGTCTTCGAGGGGGCGACGCCGAGCGAGGCCGTGAGCCGGGTCGCGGCGACGATGCGCGCCTGGATGCACTCGGCCAGCTCGCGCTGGGTCGCGGCGAACAGGTGGAGCGAGCCGGTGACGTCGAGGAAGGCCTCGTCGATGCTCACGGGCTCGACGTCGGGGGTGAACTCCTCGAGCAGGGCGCGGAGGCGGCGGGACTCGCGGGCGTAGAGCTCGCCGTGGACGGGCACGAAGCAGGCGTGGGGGCAGCGGCGCCAGGCCTCGCTGATGGGCATGGCGCTGTGGATGCCGAAGGCCCGCGCCTCGTAGCTCGCGGTGGACACGACGCCGCGCCCTTTCCCCTCCTTCGGGTCCGCGCCCACCACGACGGGCTTGCCGCGCAGCTCGGGGTGCTCGCGCTGCTCGACCGCGGCGAAGAAGGCGTCCATGTCCACGTGGATGATGATCCGCTCGGGGGCCATGCCTCGTCTCCAGGGATCATTCTACCCACGGCGGCGCGTGCAGGCAACGGGATGGTTCCGGCTTACAGGTTCCGGGTTTCGGGTTCCGGGTTGGGGGGGTGCAGCGGAGTGCGGGCAGGCGACCCGATCTGGTACTGGCCTCGCCCTTCCGGAACCCGGAACCCGGGACCCGGAACCTGGAACCAGCTCTGAGCGGCGCGCCGCCGCTCAGAGCTTGAGGCTCTCGAGGGCGTCGAGGAGGTCGGCGGCGGACTGGAAGCGCTCGTCGGGGTTCTTGGCCATGGCTCGGAGGACGAGCTCGTCGAGGGCGACGGGGAGCTCGCGTCGGTAGGCTCGGAGCCTGCGAGGCTCTGCGGAGCGGACGGCGAGTGCGAGCTGTGCCATGGTGGCGCCGGTGAAGGGGGGCTCGCCTGCGAGGAGGTGGTAGGCGGTGGCGCCGAGCGAGTAGACGTCGGCGCGGTGGTCGACGTCGCGGGCGCTGATGAGCTGCTCGGGGGGGACGTAGGCGAGGGTGCCCATGGCGGTGCCGGTGGCGGTGATGCTGCTGAGGCCGGCGACGTCGAGGCTCTTGGCGAGCCCGAGGTCGGCGACCTTGATGAGGCCGTCGCGGCCGATGAGCAGGTTGGAGGGCTTGATGTCGCGGTGGATGACGTTCCTGGCGTGGGCGTGGACGAGCGCCTTGCAGGCCTGTGCGGCGATCTCGCGCACGCGGGCGGCCGGCAGGGGGCCCTCGCGGTCGAGCAGGGCGCCGACCCGCTCCCGGATCGTGAGGCGCCCCATCGCGTGCTGCTTCGCGACCGCCTCTTCGCCGCCCAGGACCTGGGCGGCGCGGCGGCGCTGGTCGATTCCGTCGACCTCGGGCTTCCAACTCATGACTGCGAACTCATGGGGAACTCTCGCGTGCGAGGGTGGGCGACGGTCCGATCGATCCGTCGGGCTCAGAAGCGCAGGACATCGGCCTC
>CBFDBL010000230.1:0-8660 GCA_965603035.1 uncultured bacterium | reverse complement strand
CTCTGCCGGCGCGTGGAGGTCTGCCCCGCGCGCCCCCCCCAACGCGACCAGGAGGGTCACCACGCAGCAACGGGTCCGTCTCACCGCGAGCCTCCTTCGTGTTCGCCTTGCCGTCCGGGAAGCCGTCCGGGTCCGGGGCGTGCGGCGCGCCGACGATGCTACCTGCCGGGCGTCGCCTCTTCAAGGTGCGGTCGGTCGGGCCGGCGCGACGGTCTCGACCATGGCCCGGAGGTTGGCGAGCGAGGTGTCGGGCGTGGTGCCGGTGCCGGTGGAGAAGAGAAGGCGGTGGCCCTTGGCCTGGGCGAGGGCGTCGCGGGCCGCGGCGCGGACGTCGTCGGGCGTGCCGTGGCGGATGACGCCGTGCGGGTCGAGCCCGCCGAAGAGCACGATGCGGTCGCCGATCTGCGGGTAGAGCTCGGCGAGGGCGTGGACGTCGCTGCCGAAGTGCCAGACGTCGGCGCCGAAGCTCAGCACCATGTCGATATGCTGGTCGGAGTGGCGGCCCTCGTTGTGATAGAGGCGCACCGCGTCGGGGAACGCGCCGAACAGCGCCTGGAGATGTGGCAGGAAGAACTCCTCCGCCTGCGCCGGCGGCACCTGGCTGAAGACGTGGTCGGCCACGCAGACCGCCTCGGCGCCGCCGTAGGCGTCAGCTTGCACGCGGAGCCAGCCGGCCAGGAAGTCGGTCACCAGCCGCAGCAGGGCGTGGAGCCGCGGCGGGTCGTCGTACATCGCCAGGTAGAAGCGCTCGTAGCCCATCAGCAGGCCGCAGACCTCGGCCGGCCCCATGCACATCGCCCACCGCGCCATCTCGAGGCCCCGCTCGGCAAGCTTCCGCCGCAGGGTCTCGCGCTGGACGAGCTGGAGCGGCATCAGGCCGTCCCTGCCCGCCCGCGGCGGCCGCAGCGCATCGATGTCGCCGGGGTCGCGGATCGCCTCGCCAATGTACGGGGCGCCGTTCTCCAGCCACTGCATGCGCCCACCGAAGGCCGACACCTCGACGATCACCCCGAAGTCCGCGAACACCCCAGGCAGGACCAGCGCCTCGGGCAGCAGCTCCTGGAGCCGGAGCTGCGCCGCCAGCTTCTCATCCACGTCGAAGTAGTAGCGCAGGAAGTCCGCCACCCCGCCCACGGCCCCCGCGTGGCAGGGAAAGAAGTCCCAGACGGCGGGCAGCACCCGCGGCTCGGAGCCGCGGACGAGCGCGATGAGGTCCTGGTAGTCACTCATCAGGGGACCTCCGCGACGCGGAGCGTCGAAGACCCCGTCCCCGCGCGGGAGCACGGGCACGAGCGGGGCCGGCTGTCACTCCCGGCAGACCGCCCACAGATAGCGGTTCGAGGCGACGTAGAGCACGCCGTTGGCGGCGACGGCGGTGCCGTACATGGGGGAGCCGAGGCGGATCTTCGCGAGCTCCTTCGCCTCGCGGCCGTGGGCGAAGACGTGGAAGTGGGTCTTGGTGCCGAGGTAGACCTTGCCGTCGGCGACGAGCGGCGAGCCCCAGGTCTCCGCCTTGGTCTCGTGCACCCACACGGGCTTGCCGGTCCTGGCGTCGAGGCAGTGGAGGCGGCCGGCGACGTCGGGCGCGTAGACGAGGCCGTCGGCGACGGCGACGGTCGAGATGCTGCGGTCCAGGCCGTCGTAGTCCCAGGCCTTCTCGCCCGTGGCGGCGTCGATGCACGAGAGCATGCCCCTGCCGCGGCCGTGGAGCGGGTCCTGGCCGATGGCGATGTAGATGCGGCCCTGGTGGAGGATCGGGGTGGCGATGATCTGGCTGGGGCCGACGTACTTCCCGTCGTTCTTGTTGCCGCGCTTCTTGCGCTTGTCGCCGTCGTAGTAGGGGATGGGCTTGCCGTCGCGCAGGCGGTAGTGCTTCGGGTTGCAGTCGTAGGCCCACGCGGTCGTGAGCTTGAACGGCTTCTCGCGCGCCTGGGCCACGGCTTCGAAAGCATAGCAGATGCCGTCGCCGCCGCCGAGGAAGATCAGGTCGCGTCCGCCGGCCCGACCGTAGGATGGACAGGACCACTGGCAGTGCCACATCCCCTTCGCGATGGCGCCGCCGTCGAATGCCACGAGCTTGCCTGTCGTCTTGTCGAGCACGACGAAGCTCGGGGCATCGGGGCTCACCAGCTTCTTGTGCGCGCCGTCCACGCCGTTCGACGTGCTCGTGTAGAGGAACTGGCCGTGGACGAGGACGGAGCAGCTCGGCACGTCGTGCGGGATCACGGTGAGCTCGTCGATGAGGGCGTAGCGCCAGAGGATGTCGGCGTCGGTCGGCTTCAGCTCGACGGGACGCCCATCCTCGCCGACCATGTACTTGCCCTCGTCCTCGAACGGCCCGTCGTTGCCGTCGGCGAGGCCGCCCACATCGAGGCAGAGGATGTCGGTCGCGCACGACAGGACATAGGCGCGGTCGCCGTCCACGGTGGGCGACGAGCACACGCCGAGGTGCTGATGGCCGTAGTGCGCCTTCTTCGGCATCTTCTTGCGCTTCGGGACGACGAGCCGCCACAGCAGCTTGCCCGTCTTCTCGTCGAAGCAGTGGACCATGCCTCCGCGGGTGCGCTTGAGGCGGCTGTCGCCCCGCAGCGCGCTGTCGTCGGTGCCGATGAACACCTTGCCGCCCGCCACCGTGGGGTTGCCGTAGGCGTAGGTGCCGAGCCGCACGGCCCACCGCACGTGCTTGGTCGTCGCCATGTCGATGCCGCCGCCGGACTTCTTGCTCCCCGGCGTGAAGGAGGCTGGCAGGCCCTTCTCCGCCGAGACCATGTTCCGCCCGTCGCTCCCGCCCCACTGCGGCCAGTCCTCGGCCGAGGCGCTGGTAGCGGCCAGTGCCGCCCCGAGCAGCACAACGCAGGCGAGTCGAACGCTCCTGTCGGGCACGGTCCGTCTCCTCTCACTTCGCGGTCTGGACCGCGCCGAAGCGGCGGACGAGGGCCGCGTCCTCGGCAGGCTGGTCGCTGTAGCGGTCGTAGATCCCCACGATCGCGGCGTCGTTGGGCTTGATGGCGGCGAAGGTCTCGCGGAAGGCCCGCTCGACCCACTCCGTGCGGTCCGACAGGCGCCCCGCGGCCAGGATCTTGAAGGCCAGGCACGGCCGCTTCGTCGCCCGCATGGCCTTGAACATCCGCGGCGGGTCGCCCGACAGATAGACCTCGCCGACCGGGATCGGCGCCTGGCCGAGCAGCTTCTCCAGGTCGGCGCGGGTGCGGTGCCGCTCGTAGACGCAGGTCATGTAGTAATCGACGTCCCAGCCTTTCGACTCCACGGCGTCTACCACGGCGGGCATGTGGGTGGAGACGCCGACCTGGAGGCCGGCGTCGCGGACGGCCTTGAGGAAGTCGTGCGCTTCGCCGAGACGGCCCGCCTTGAACAGCCGGTCGGTCCTCTCGCCATGATGGGCGATGGCGATGCAGCCGGCGTCGGCGAGGGTCTTGATGATGGCAGTGTCGCCGGCGTTGATCGAGATGTAGTGCATCGCGCCGCCCTCATCGCGGAAGCGGCGCCAGAGCTTGTAGCTCTCGCCCCCCGCCTGCCAGCAGTTGATGCCGACCTCCTGGCATCGGCGCAGGGTCTTGAGGATCTGCTCGGGCGTGTAGAACTCCTTCATCGCCTGGTTGACGAACACCGAGAGGTGGGAGCCTCCGTTGAAGGGGTTGGCGCCGCAGATCAGGCGTGAGATCGAGTGCGGCCCGAGGCGGATCTGCGGCAGCTTCGGCCTCTCGACCGGCGCGGCACCGACAGCGCCCTGAGCGGCCACGGCGGCGACCGACGCGGCGCCGGCGACCTTCACGAAGTCGCGGCGGCACACGTCCCGCCCGTCGCTCTCATCGGAGCTCGGCATGGCGTCTCCTCAGCTAGAACTCGCCCTTGTCGTCCTGGAGCAGGAGCTTGACCTCGTCGAGCCAGATGACGTTGGCGGCGCCCTCCTCCGAGGAGTCGCCGAGGCCGACGATGTAGACGCGCTTCGTGTCGATCTCGTTCATTTGCGGGTGCGTGTCCGGCGTGAGGGTGACCTTCTGCCATTGCTTGGTCACCTGGATGGGGATGTGGATGAACCGGTTCTGCTCGCCGTCGGCCGCCTTCGCCTGCATGGAGACGCTGCACGGGCGCTCGATGAGGCCCTTGATGTAGAACGACACGCCCCCGTACTTCGACAGGTCCACGGGCGACCACGGATCGCCGCCGGGCGCGAGGGTCGCCGAGGCCCACGTCCCGACCGTCGCATAGGTCCACCGCAGGCAGAACGGCGTGCCGGCCGCGCCCCCGACGAAGGGATCGATGTCCACCACCGACCCGATGCCGGGCTGCCCGCCCATCCCGTTCCACACGCCGCGCGGGAACAGCGGCGAACGGAGAGGATCGGGCGTGTCGAAGGTGCTCAGCACCACGGTGCCCTCCTCGGGCTCGGGCGTCGCGGGGCCGGCGGTGCGAGTCAGCGTCATCACGACGCCCTCCCACTCGGCCTTCACCGTTCCGGCGCCGGCGGTCACCCACTCTTTCTGCGTCGTCCGCTTCCCGTCCGCCTCGCGCTCCCGCACGATGACGAGGCACGTGAACTTCCCGGCGGGGGTCTCCACGGTCTCAGGGCCTTCGACCCGGACGCGGGCCTTGCCCTTCACCGAGTCGTACTCGAACGTCATCCCCGTCTTGAGCGGCAGAGGGCACCGATCGACGGGCAGAGATCCGCCGAACGAGTCGCGGATCACGAGCCCGTCGTCGCTGACCGACACCCATACGTCCTGGAGGCGCATCTGGCCGAAGCGGACGGCCTCGCGATAGAGCACGCCCTTGCCCACCATCCGCTTGCCGATGACCGCCGTGGCCAGCTCGCCCATCGGCTGGCCCTCCGGCATGGTGATGACGAAGGTCTGCCGGCGGCCCACCTCGCCCGTCAGGTCCTTCGCCGTGATGACCACCTCGCCGCCGCGCGATGCGGTCACGCCGACCCCCAAGGCCAGCACCAGCACGACCCCCCGAACGCGGTCCCATGGCCTCGGTCCGTGCATGTCGCCCCCTTTCCCTGGACAGGCTGGTTGGCTGCGAGCGGCCGGCGCAGCCTAGCGTGCGGCCGCCAGGCCTTTCTCGGACGCGTCACGAATGTACTTCTCGGCCGGGTCCCTACGGCTGTTGTGGAGGAGGGTGTACATGGCCTTTGCCTCCTCCTTCCTGCCCGCCGCCAGGAGCTTCTCGGCGAGGACGAGGCAGGCCTTGGTCGTCTGGATGCGCTCCCAGCCCGGCTCGACGTCGGCGGCCTTGAACACGGGGGCGACGGAATCGGGCTGGCCGATGTTGGCCAGGCTCCAGGCGGCGGCGATGCGCACCGCCTCGTCGCCGTCGCCCAGCGCCCTGGTCAGCGCCGGCACGGCCTCCTCGCACTGGGCGACGCCGAGGCTCTGCACGAGGGTGAGCCGGCACTTGCCCTTGACCTTGGGCAGGGCTGCGAGCAACTGCTCGCCGGCGCCCTGCCCTATCGACACGAGGGCGCGCGCCGCCGGCTCGCACAGCTCGGGGTGGGTGAGCAGCTTGCCGAGTGCCGCGACGGCCTCCGGCCCACCCGCGGTCTGGAGCTCCTGGCACAGGTACTTCCTCCCGCCCACCGCCGTGTCGTCGCCGAGGCGCGAGGCCAGGGCCTGGGCGAGGGCCTGGCGCGGCGCGTCGTCGTCGAGCCCGAGCACGTGGAGCGCCAGGGCGTGGAGCGCGTAGTGGGCCTTGTGGTCGCTGGGGTCCTCGGGCGGGGTGAGCATGTCGATCAGGCCGAGGACGCTGTCGCGGCCGCCCTTGTGGATCTCGGCGATGATGCCCTCCACCTGGCCGTCGGCGACGTTGCACAGCAGGCCGCGCTTGTCGGGGTCGGGCAGTTGGCCGACGAGCTGCTTGAGTTCAGCCGAAGGAGCCATGTCCGTGTCCTTTCGTCCCGAGGGGTAGCCTAGAGGTGCCAGGGGGCGCGCAGGGGCTGGTTGACGAGTCGGTTGGCCTCGTCGTCGCCGGCGACCTGCTCCTTGACGGGGTCGTACTGGATCTTGCGCCCCATGCGGATCGCGATGTTGGCCAGGTGGAGGATGGTGGCCGAGCGATGGGACGACTCGGCGTGGCCGGCGGAGCGCTTGCGCTGGCGGACGGCCTGGACGAAGGTGAGCACCGGCTCGGGGTCGGGGATGTCGGCGAGCTTCTTCTGGCTCTCGGCGTCGAGGTCGTCGAGGGTGACGCCTCGGGGCTGCTTGCGGTCGTAGCGCTTGCCCCACTCGCCGCTGTCCATGACGAGGGTGAGGCCGTCGGCGTAGCGCAGCTCGACCCATCCCCACAGCCCTGCGGCCTCGGGGTGGGCCGGCGGCGCGTGGGCCTCGATCTCGACGGGGCTCGTGTCGTCCTTGCCGTAGAGGTACTGGAAGGGGTCCACGTAGTGCTGGCCCATGTCGGCGAGGCCGCCGCCGTCGTAGTCCCACCATCGGCGGTGGTCGCCGCCGAAGCGCATGCGGTGGTAGGGCCGCAGGGGGGACGGGCCGCAGTAGAGGTCCCAGTCGAGCCCCGCCGGCACCGGCTGGGGCGGCAGGTTCACCATCCCGCTCCACTGCTTGGCCTTGAAGCCGTCGCGCTTGATGTGGACCGCCTTGCAGGACTCGAGCAGGCCGCTGCGCACGATCTTGCGGATCTCGCGGCTGCGCTGGCTCCTCGCGTAGCCGAAGCGCCCGCCCGTGCCGAGCTGGAAGACGCGGCCGTAGCGCCTCGCGGCCTCGACCACGGCGCGGCCCTCGGCGATGAAGCGGGTCAGCGGCTTCTCGCACAGCACGTCCTTGCCCGCCTCCATCGCGGCGATGGTGATGAGCGCGTGCCAGTGGGGCGGGGTGGCGACGCTCACCACGTCGAGATCGCTGCGCTCGACGAGGCGGCGGAAGTCGGTGTAGCGTGCCACCTTGTCGCCGCCGTAGCGCTTGCGCTTGGCGTCGAGGCGGCCCTGGTGGACGTCGCAGCAGGCGACGACGCGGGCGTGGCCGCCGGCGTTGTCGATGTAGCTGCGGATGTCCTCGCCGCCCTGTCCGCCGCAGCCGACGAGGCCGCAGGCGAAGGTCTCGCTCGGCGGCGCCTGCCCCGGCCCGCCGAGCACGTGCCGCGGCACGACGGCGAGGCCGGCCGCCATGGCGGCGCCTCTCAGGAAGCGCCGTCGGCTCAGCCTCTCCTTGGACTCCCTCATGCCGGCCTCCTTCCATACTACAGGTGCCACGGGGCGCGCATCGGCTGGTTGACGAGTCGGTTGGCCTCGTCGTCGCCGACGATCTGCTCCTTGACGGGGTCGTAGCGGATCCTGCGCCCCATGCGGATCGCGATGTTGGCCAGGTGCAGTGCGGCGACGGCGCGGTGGGCGGCCTCGGCGTGGCCCGCCGACAGCTTCCGCTGCCGCACCGCCTCGGGGAACCGGAGCAGCGGCTCGGGCTCGGGCATGGCCTTCACCTTGGCCTGGCTCTCGGGGTCGAGGTCGCTGAGCTCGACGTGGCGCGGCTTCGCCTTGTCCCACGGCTTGCCCCACTCGCGGCCGTCGAGGACGAGGGTGAAGCCGTCGGCGTAGGTCAGCTCGGCCCAGCCCCACATGCCGCAGGCCTCGGGGTGCGCCGGCGGGGCGTGGGCCACGACCTCGACGGGGCTGGTGTAGTCCTTGGCGTAGATCCACTGGATGGGGTCCATCATGTGGGCGCCGAGGTCGGTGAGGCCGGCGCCCTCGTAGTCCCAGTAGAAGCGATGGCTCCAGCCGAAGCGCTGGCGGTTGTAGGGCCGCAGCGGCGCCGGGCCGCAGTAGGTGTCCCAGTCGAGGTGCGCGGGGCACGGCTCGGCCTTGAGGTCCACGCGGCCGCAGTACCGCTTGACTCCGTAGCCCTTGCTCAGGATGTGGACGGCGTTGGCCTTCTCGAGCAGGCCGCTGCGCATGATGTTGTGGATCGTGCGGCTGCGGCGGCTGCGGCAGGCGCCCCAGCGTCCGCCGGTGCCGATCTGGAAGACGCGGCCGTAGCGCGTCGCGGCGTCCACCACGGCGCGGCCCTCGGCGATGAACTTCGTCATCGGCTTCTCGCACAGCACGTCCTTGCCCGCCGCCATGGCCGCGATGGCGACGAGCGCGTGCCAGTGGGGCGGGGTGGCCACGCTCACCACGTCGAGGTCGTTGCGCTCGACGAGGCGGCGGAAGTCGCTGTAGCCCTGGCAGCCGCCGCCCCACTTCTTGGCGGCGCGGGCGAGCCGCTGCTTATCCAGGTCGCAGCAGGCGAGCATCCTGAAGTGGCCGCCGGCGTGCTGGATGTACGTGCGCACGTCCTCGCCGCTCTGGCCGCCGCAGCCGACGACGCCGACGGCGAAGGTCTCGCTCGGCGGCGCCTGCCCCGGGCCGCCGAGCACGTGCCTCGGCACGGCCGCCAGGCCCGCGGCCGCCGCCGCGCTGCCCAGGAACCGCCTTCGACTCAGCGCCTGCCTGCCCATCGCGCCCTCCGTGCTTGAGGTTGTCGCGTCGCATTATGCCCGCTCCCGCCGCCGGTTTCAACACCGGCACCGCCCGAATCGGGTATAATGCCACCGCTCCACCTGGCACGCAGCGCGGAGAAGCCACGGGATGAACGCCAACGCACGCCGTCTGCTTGCCTGTCTCCTCGCCCTCTGCGGCGCGGCCGCGGGCGCGG
>CBFDBL010000229.1:0-8682 GCA_965603035.1 uncultured bacterium | reverse complement strand
CGTCCACTTCCAGAGGTCCATCATGCCTTCTTCACCTTCGCCGAAGGCGACCTCCCTGGCTGCATTCGCAGGGCCTGGGGTCAGGCCCCTGCGACGGGAAGTACGCTTCGGTCGGATGGGCCCTTTTTTCTTCTTCTCCGTGCCCTCTGTGCCTCTGTGGCTACTCCGAGCCTCCGATGGCGATGCCCGCGTGCCAGCTCTGGAGGGGGCGGACGCCGAAGTCCTCGCGGCGCAGCGACGCGATGGCGCTGGCGGCAGCGGCGGCGCCGGGGACGGTGGTGATGAGCGGCACGCCGCGCAGGACGGCGTTGGTGCGAATGGAGATCTCGTCGCGCCGGGGCGACTTGCTGCTCGGGGTGTTGATGACGAGCTGGACCTGTCGGTTCTTCATGAGGTCGACGACGTTGGGCCGGCCCTCGGAGACCTTGAGGACGTGGTCGGCGGGGATGCCTGCGGCGGTCAGGGCGCGATGGGTGCCTGCGGTGGCGATGAGTCGGAAGCCGAGCTGGTGGAAGCGTCGGATGATGGGGAGGACGTCGGCCTTGTCGCGGTCGCGGATGCTGACGAACACGGTGCCGTCGCGGGGGAGGTCGGTGCCCGCGGCGCTCTGGGCCTTGGCGAAGGCGATGCCGACGCTCGTGTCGATGCCCATGACCTCGCCGGTGGACTTCATCTCGGGGCCGAGGGCGACGTCCACGCCAGGGAAGCGGTTGAAGGGCAGGACGGGGGCCTTGACGGCGAAGCCTGGGCGTGGCGGATTGCCTCGGAGCCCGAGCTGGGCGAGGGAGCGCCCGAGCATGACCTTGGTGGCGAGCCGTGCGAGGGGGACGCCGGTGGCCTTGCTGACGAAGGGGACGGTGCGCGAGGCGCGGGGGTTGACCTCGATGACGTAGACGTCGGCGCCCTGGATGGCGAACTGGATGTTGAGCAGGCCGCGGACGTCGAACTCGAGGGCGAGGGCGCGGGTCTGGCGACGGACGTCGTCGAGCACGTACTCGGGCAGGGTGTGCGGCGGCAGGACGCAGCAACTGTCGCCGGAGTGAACGCCGGCCGCCTCGACGTGCTCCATGATGCCGCCGATGTAGACGTCGGTGCCGTCGGCGATGGCATCGACGTCGAGCTCGATGGCGTTCTCGAGGAACTTGTCGATGAGGATGGGCCTGTCGGGGGCGGCCTCGATGGCGAGGGTGGCGAAGTGCTCGAGCTCGTCGCGGTGGAGGCAGATCTGCATGGCGCGCCCGCCGAGCACGTAGGAGGGGCGGACGAGGACGGGGTACCCGAGCCGCTCGGCGGCGGCGAGAGCGCCCTGGAAGCTGGTGGCGGTGTCGTTGTCGGGCTGTCGCAGGCCGAGCCGGTCGAGTGCCTTGGCGAAGCGTCGGCGGTCCTCGGCGCGGTCGATGCTCTCGGGGCTGGTGCCGAGGATGGGCGCGCCGGCCCGCTCGAGGGGCACGGCGAGGTTGAGCGGCGTCTGCCCTCCGAGCTGGACGATGAGGCCGACGGGCCGCTCGCGCTCGACGATGTGGAGCACGTTCTCGAGGGTCACGGGCTCGAAGTACAGGCGGTCGGCCGTGTCGTAGTCGGTCGAGACCGTCTCGGGGTTCGAGTTGATCATCACCGTGTCGTAGCCGAGGTCGCGGGCGGCGAAGACGGCGTGGCAGCAGCAGTAGTCGAACTCGATGCCCTGGCCGATGCGGTTGGGTCCCGAGCCGATGATGGCGACGGTGGGCCGGTCGGAGGGGCGGGCCTCGCACTCGGACTCGTAGGTGGAGTAGAAGTAGGGGGTGGCGGCGGCGAACTCGGCGGCGCACGTGTCGATGAGCTTGAAGGTCGGGGCCACGCCGGCGGCGAGCCGCAGGCGGCGGGCCTCGGTCTCGCGGCCCTCGCCGTCGAGGCCGAGCAGCTCGCCGACGCGGTCGTCGCTCAGGCCGGTCTGCTTGGCGCGGCGCCAGAGCGCGGGGCCCATGGCGTCGGGCGAGCCGGCCTGCTCGACGGCGGCCTCGACCTCGACGATCTGGCGCATGCTCTCGACGAACCAGGGGTCGATCGCGGTCAGGTCCGCGAGGTCGGCGACGCTCCAGCCGGCGCGCAGCGCGGCGAGCAGGTAGGCCAGGCGGTCGGCGTTGGGCCGGCGCAGGCCGTGACGCAGCGCGTCGGGATCGCCCGCCGGCGCGGCCGCGAGCTTGTGCTCGAGCCCGCGGAGGGCCTTGCAGAGCGCCTCCTTGAAGGTGCGGCCGATGGCCATGGTCTCGCCGACGGACTTCATCGAGGTGGTGAGGGTGGTGTCGGCGCCTGGGAACTTCTCGAAGGCGAACCGCGGGATCTTGACGACGCAGTAGTCGATCGTGGGCTCGAAGCTGGCAGGGGTCTCGCGGGTGATGTCGTTGGGCAGCTCGTCGAGGGTGTAGCCGACGGCGAGCTTGGCCGCGATCTTGGCGATGGGGAAGCCCGTGGCTTTGGAGGCGAGCGCCGAGGAGCGGCTGACCCGCGGGTTCATCTCGATGACGACCCTGCGGCCGGTGTGGGGGTGGACGGCGAACTGGATGTTGGAGCCGCCGGTATCGACGCCGATCTCGCGGATGACGGCGAGTGCGGCGTCGCGCATGGCCTGGTACTCGCGGTCGGTGAGGGTCTGTGCTGGGGCGACGGTGATGGAGTCGCCGGTGTGGACGCCCATGGGGTCGAAGTTCTCGATCGAGCAGATGACGACGACGTTGTCGGCGCGGTCGCGCATGACCTCGAGCTCGAACTCCTTCCAGCCGATGAGGCTCTCCTCGATGAGCACCTCGCCGATGAGGCTGAGCGCGAGGCCGCGGGCCGCGATCTCGGCCAGCTCCTCGACGTTGTAGGCCACGCCGCCGCCGGCGCCGCTGAGGGTGTAGGCGGGGCGGATGATGAGGGGGAAGCCGATGTCGGCGGCGACGGCCTGGGCCTCCTCGACGCTGCGCGCGATGCCGCTGCGCGGCAGGTCGAGCCCGATGGCCCGCATGGCGTCGCGGAACTCCTCGCGATCCTCGGCCTTGCGGATGGCCGCGGGGCTCGCGCCGATCACCTCGACCCCGTGCTCGGCGAGCACGCCCTGCTCGGCGAGCACGGTGGCGAGGTTGAGCGCCGTCTGCCCGCCGAGGGTCGGGATCAGCGCGTCGGGCTTCTCGGCCGCGAGAATCTTCGCGACCACCGCGGGCGTGATCGGCTCCACGTACGTCGCGTCGGCCATCTCGGGGTCCGTCATGATCGTCGCGGGATTCGAGTTCACCAGCACCACGCGGTAGCCCTCCTCGCGCAGCGCCTTGCAGGCCTGGGAGCCTGAGTAGTCGAACTCGCAGGCCTGGCCGATGACGATCGGCCCCGAGCCGACGATCAGGATCGTCTTGAGGTCAGTGCGCTTCGGCATGGCCGCCCTGCGGAGGAAGGGACGAGGCTCGAAGGGAAGGGACGAGGTTCAAGGTTCGAGGTGCGAGTGGAGGAGAGGAGGGGACGGGGTGCGCGGCTTGGAGTGCGGCCTTCAGGCCGTGGACGGGTGCCCGAGCGGGTGCCGGGCTCTCGCCTGAAGGCGAGGACTCCGAACGGGACGGGCGGGACAGCGGCAGTGGGATTGGGGCTGGGGGATCGCGGCGCGCGGAGGGACAGACGCTCAGTCATCGAAACCCGATTCGTGGTGCCTCACTCGCCACTTGACACTCGCTGCTCGACCCTCCCCGTCGCAGCGCCGTTGCGACGGGGCTACTCCCACTCGATGGTGCTGGGCGGCTTGGAGCTGATGTCGTAGAGGACGCGGTTGACGTGGTCCACTTCGTTGATGATGCGAGCGGAGAGCTGGCCGAGCAGGTCGTAGGGGAGTCGCGCCCAGTCGGCGGTCATGCCGTCGCGGCTGGTGACGACGCGGAGCGCGACGGCGAACTCGTAGGTGCGGGCATCGCCCATGACGCCAACGCTGCGAACGGGGAGGAGAACGGCGAAGGCCTGCCAGATGCCTGGGGTGCCCTCCCAGTCGCGCATGACCTGCTGGACGATGCGATCGGCGTGTCGCAGGATGGAGAGGCGAGGGGAGGTGACCTCCCCCACGAGCCTGACCGCCAACCCCGGGCCGGGAAAAGGCTGACGATGCAGAGTGCTGTGGGGGAGGTCGAGTTCGCGTCCGAGCTCCCGCACCTCGTCCTTAAAAAGATAGCGCAAAGGCTCGATGAGGTCAAATCGGGACCACGCCGGCATGCCGCCGACGTTGTGGTGGCTCTTGATCGTGGCCGACGGGCCGCCGTGGGCCGAGCGACTTTCGATGACGTCGGGGAACAGGGTGCCCTGGGCGAGGAAGCCCGCGCCGCCCAGGCGCTCGGCCTCCTCGGTGAACACGCGGACGAACTCGTCGCCGATGGCCAGGCGCTTCGCCTCGGGCTCGATCGTGCCGGCCAGCCGCCGCAGGAAGCGCTCGGCGGCGTCCACGGCGACGACCCCGAGGCCGAGCCCGCGCGCGCCGCGCACCACCTCGTCGGCCTCGCCCGCGCGCAGCAGCCCGTTGTCCACGAAGATGCAGGTGAGCTGGTCGCCGATGGCGCGGTGGACGAGCGCGGCGACGACCGAGGAGTCGACCCCGCCGCTGAGCCCGCACACGACGCGCTCGTCGCCGACCTGGCGGCGGATGCTCGATGTCGCCTCGTCGATGAAGGCGCTCATGCGCCAGTCGGCGCGGCAGCCGCAGACGCGGAACAGGAAGTTGCGGAGCATCTGCTCGCCGCGCGGGGTGTGGTAGACCTCGGGGTGGAACTGCACGCCGTAGAGCCGCCGCTCGGGCTCGGCGAAGGCGGCGATCGCCACCGCGGGCGTCCGCGCCGTGGCTGCCGCCCCGGCCGGCAGCGCCGTCACCGTGTCGCCGTGGCTCATCCACACCGGCTCGCGGGCCGCGCAGCTCTCGAACAGCGAATCGCGGTCCACGACCTCGATCGTCGCCGGCCCGTACTCGCCCGAGCCGCCGCGCGCGACCGTCCCGCCCATCATGCGCGCCAGGAGCTGCATCCCGTAGCATATCCCGAGCACCGGCACCCCCAGCTCGAGCAGCCCGGCGTCGTAGTCGGGCGCGCCCTCCGACCACACGCTCGCCGGCCCGCCCGACAGGATGACGGCCCGAGGCGCCAGAGCGCGCAGCTCGCTCAGCGGCAGTGTGCACGGCTCGAGCCGGCAGAAGACGTGCTGCTCCCGCACCCGCCGAGCGATGAGCTGGCTGTACTGCGAGCCGAAGTCGAGGATGACGACCGTGTCGTGAGTCACAAAGAGTCCTCAGGCGAAGCAAGTTGGATGGGTGGAAGAGGACACGCGGCTACCGCGTTCCTCTCGCGCTCCCATTCATCCACTCATCCACCCCTCCATTCCTCCATCATCTTCGTGAACCGCTCGAACAGGCGACTCGCGTCGTGCGGCCCGGGCGCCGCCTCGGGGTGGTACTGGACGGCGAAGATCGGGAGCGAGCGGTGTCGGAATCCCTCGAGCGTGCCGTCGTTGAGGTTAACGTGCGTCAGTTCGACCTGGTCGGGCGGCATCGAGTCGATATCCACGCAGAAGCCGTGGTTCTGGCTCGTGATGTCGACCTTGCCGGAAGCCAGGTCCTTGACAGGGTGATTGGCTCCCCGATGTCCAAACTTCAGTTTAAACGTTTTCCCGCCGAATGCAAGGCCCAGAATCTGGTGGCCGAGGCAAATGCCGAAGATCGGGAGGCGGCCGATGAGCTTCTGGACCTCGGCGACGATGTGCGGGAGGCCTGCGGGGTCGCCTGGGCCGTTGCTCAGGAGGATGCCGTCGGGCTCGAGGGCGAGTGCCTGGTCGGCGGGGGTGTCGGCGGGCAGCACGGTCACCTGGCAGCCGGCGCGGGCGAGCATGCGGAGGATGTTGCTCTTGCAGCCGAAGTCGTAGGCGACGACGCGGTGGCGCGCGTCGGGCGGCGAGGCCCAGCGATGGGGCTCGGCGCAGGTCACGTGCCGGACCATGTCGCGGCCGACCAGGCCCGGCCAGTCCCTCGCCATGGCGACCAGCTCGTCGGCGGGCGTGCCCTCGGTCGAGAGCGCGGCCCGCATGGCGCCGGCCACGCGGATGTGGAGGGTCAGCGCGCGGGTGTCCACCCCCTCGATGCCCGGCACCCCGTGCTCGCCGAGGTAGTCGCCCAGCGGCTGGCTCGAGCGCCAGTTGCTCGGCACGCGGCAGCACTCCTTGACGACGAGGCCCTCGACCTGGATCCGCCCGCTCTCGGCGTCCTCGGCGTTCACACCGCAGTTCCCGATCAGCGGGTAGGTCATCGCCACGATCTGCCCCGCGTACGAGGGGTCGGTCACGACCTCCTGGTAGCCGGTCATCGCCGTGTTGAACACGGCCTCGCCGCAGCGCGTGCCGCGCGCGCCGAAGCGCCGGCCGGCAAAGACCCGGCCGTCCTCGAGGGCGAGCAGGGCCTGCGCGTCGTCGGTCATGGCATTCCTAGCCTCGCGGTCGGTCGCCGGCTCATCGCGTCTCGAGCGCCAGCTTGTCCACCGGCTCGGGCACGTCGCAGGGATAGCGGCCGGTGAAGCAGGCGGCGCAGTAGTCGCCGGGCGGGCGGGTGACGGCCGAGAGGAGGCCATCGACGCTCAAGTAGCCCAGGGTGTCGACGCCGATGAAGTCGCGGATCTCCTCGACCGTGCGCTCGTGGGCGGCGAGCTCGGCCCGGGTCGGGAAGTCGATGCCGAAGTAGCACGGGTGCCGGATGGGCGGGCTGCTGATGCGGAGGTGGACCTCGCGGGCGCCCGCCTCGCGGAGCATGCCCAGGCGGGTGCGCGAGGTGTTGCCGCGGACGATGGAGTCGTCGACGACGACGACCCGCTTGCCCCGGACCACGTCGGCGATGGCGTTGAGCTTGATGCGCACGCCGAGCCCCTGGCGGCGCTCGGCCGGCTGGATGAAGGTGCGGCCCACGTAGTGGTTGCGGATGAAGCCGAAGTCGAAGGGGATGCCGCTCTCGTGCGCGTAGCCCATGGCGGCCGGCACGCCGGAGTCGGGGACGGGCACGACCACGTCGGCCTCGACGGGCTGCTCCTGGGCGAGCCGCGCGCCGAGCCGCTGGCGCACCAGGTGGCAGGTGTCGCCGAAGACGACGCTGTCGGGCCGCGCGAAGTAGACGTGCTCGAAGATGCAGTGCGCGCGGGCCACGTCCGCGGGCTCGACGAACCTCTCGCTGCGGAGCCCGCGCTGGCTGATCGTCACGACCTCGCCCGGCTCGACGTCGCGGATGCGCCGCGCCCCGATGAGGTCGAACGAGCACGTCTCGCTCGCCAGGACCGGCGAGCAGCGCAGCTCGCCGAGCGACAGGGGCCGGAAGCCGTGGCGGTCGCGCGCCGCCATCAGCGTGGTGGGGGTCATGATGAGCAGCGAGAAGGCGCCCTCGAGGTGGCTCAGGCAGTGGGCCACGTGGTCGGGGCGGTCGAGGTGGTCGGGGTCGGCCATGAGGTGGACGAGGATCTCGCTGTCGGTGCTGGTCTGGAAGATCGAGCCGCGGCCCTCGTAGTAGCGTCGGAGCTCGGCCGCGTTGGTCAGCGTGCCGTTGTGGGCGACGGCGACCAGGCCCTTCGAGTAGGCGATGACCAGCGGCTGGATGTTCTGCGGCTTGGGCGAGCCGGTGGTCGAGTAGCGGACGTGGCCGATGGCCATGTGGCCGACGAGTCGGCGGACGTCGTCGGGCGAGACGACCTCGCCGAGGTGCCCCATGCCGCGCTGGGAGCGGATCTGGCGGTCGTCGCTGACGACGATGCCGGCGCTCTCCTCGCCGCGGTGCTGGAGCGCGTAGAGGCCGAGGCGGACCTGGTGGGCGGCGCCGTCGTAGCCGTAGATGCCGAAGACGCCGCAGGCCTCGCGCAGCTCGCTCACAGCAGGCCCCCTCCTCCGCCGCCTGGCTGGGGGCCGCCGGGGCTCACCAGCGAGCGCAGGCGCTGGTAGGGCACGAGGTCGGTGAACTCGAAGAGGCCCGTCATGGCGTGGTTCTCGGTGGGGATGCCCGCCTCGTGGGCGGCGGCGAGCGGCGCCAGGCCGCCGACGACGATCAGGCCGGCGCGGCCCTGCGGCAGCGGCACCTCGAGCAGCGGGCGGTTGGGCTTCCCCACGATCAGCACGCCGCCGAGGCCGATCTGCTCGAGCTTCGCCGACACCTTCCGCGCGCGGGCCACCGCCACCGCCGGGATCTCGCGGAAGCTCGCACCGATGATCCCGTGACCCGTCCGCACCACCTCCCCGACGCTGGTCATGCGGCCGCTGATGAAGATCTCGAGGGGGTCCAGACTCGTCCCGTCGTAGCGGATCACCTCGGTGAAGCGCTTTGCCTCCCCGTCCGCGATCTCCAGCAGCCCGCCGAACAGCGATTCCGTCGGGATGCCCGAGGCCAGCAGCACCCCGTTGATCGTCAGGCTGCACACCGTCCCGATCGCCACCCGGTCCTCCGGCACGCGGAAGCGGCCCAGCGTGCCCCCAGGCTGCCCCACCGACAGGTAGCGCCCCATCGCCCACCCGGCCTCGTAGGTCGCCGCGATCTCCCGCGACGCCTCCACCGCGCGGTCCACCGGCACCGTCGAGACGTTCAGGATGATCGTCCCCCGCGCCGAGCGCAGGCGGAAGCTCATCTGGTAGGCCAGCCCGTCCACCTTGGCCGCGACGAAGCCCACCTTCTCGGCCACGAACGCG
>CBFDBL010000228.1:0-8696 GCA_965603035.1 uncultured bacterium | reverse complement strand
GCCCCCGGCGCCTGCGGGCCACGGAAGGCGGGCCTCGGGACCGGTGGGGCCTTTTCCATTACTTATGCAGAGGTCAATCGCCCCCGCAGGGGGCGTCTGGAGCGTAGCCCAGGGTGACCGAAGGGAACCCTGGGCTACACTCTACCGCCCCTGCGGGGCTTGATGTTCCTGGGGCCATCGATACCCAGGGCGCTGGCCTGGGCTGTCCCATCACGCCCCCTTGGGGCGGCAGAGCAGGCCACTCGCCACCCCGTCACTTGCGATGGTCCCCGCTCTCGCCCCTCGCCCCTCAGTTCTTGGCGGCTCTGGGCGCGGAGGTCGCTGCGCGGATCAGTACCGCGCGGGCACGTCGGCGCCGGCGACGGGACGGTCGGCGGAGCGGGGCTGGCCGTCGAAGTCGGTGCGGGTGATGTCGGTGATATCGACGCCAGGGCCGGCGGGTGCGGCGCCGTGCGGGGCGAGGTGGAGGTCGCCCCCGGCGGCATCGAGGAAGGCCGGCGTGCCGGTGGCCGAGCGCGCGTCCTGTCCCGTGGCTCTCTGCCAGGCGTCGAACGCCACGGCGGCGCGCGGCTGGTAGCTGCGCCAGAGGAACTTCGCGCGGGGGCCGTAGAGGTTGCCGTCGGCGACGAGCTGCTTGGGCGCGTAGCCGACGAGGAGGGCAAGCCCAGGCCCCTCGGTGGCGACGATGTTGTTGCGCAGCACGAAGCTCTCGTGGCGGAACGCGCCGCGTCGGCGTGTGTCGATCGCGATGGCGCCACGGCCGGGGGCGACGGGGCCGGCGAAGGTGTTGCCCGCGATGGTCACGGTACCGCGCTGCGGGCCGCCGCCGTTGCTGGCCGAGCAGTGGATGGCGCCGCCCCACTGCGCCAGGGTCGAGAAGAAGTTGTTGGTGATCGTCACGTTCTCGATGCTCTGGTGGGCGGGGGCGTCGGGGGAGCCGGAGAGCTTGATGCCGGGGCGGGGCCAGTCCCAGCCGCGGTAGCGGTTGCGGAACACATTGCGGTCGATGGTGATGCGGTCGAGGGTGTGCTTGAAGGGATAGCCCTTCGCGTAGGGCTGGAGGATGACGGGCAGGTCGATGAGCACGTTGCCGCGGATGGTCCACTGCTGCGTGCCCTGGCACACGCCGATGCCGCTGACGTAGTTGCGGGGCCGCCAGGCGTCGGCGTTGCAGTCGAGCACGCAGTCGCGGATCTCGACGCCGCGGTGGTGGCCCCACAGCTTCCAGCCCGTGACGAACGAGCCGCCGCGGACGCCGAACATCCGCAGCGTGATGTTCCGGAAGCGGAATCGGCCCGCGCCGTCGGGCGGGGCGCCACGGCAGAAGTAGCTCGAGTACTCGTCCACCAGCACGTTGACGACGGCGACGTCGGTCATCGGCCCGCCCCAGAAGTTGACGACGATCTTCGACGACGCGTCCTTCTCGGCCTTGTTGATCGCCTGCATCTCGACGTCGTGGATGAAGACGTGGCTCTGGCGGCCCGTGCCCCAGCGGAAGAGCTGGATGGCGCCGCCCGACCTCTCGTGGTAGCCGTAGTTGCGGATCGTCAGGTGGGCGATCTCGATGTAGCTATGTTTCTGCGGGCTCGTGATGGCCCACGCCAGCGTCCGCTCGCCGTCGAGCACGGCCACGTCGTCGCGATCCTGCGGCGGGTACTCCCCGTCGCCGTCGCGGTCCCATCCGACGATCATCGTGGGGTGCCTGGGGAACTGGAAGCCGTCGCGCACATAGTGGCCGGGCACGCCGCCGTGCTTGAGCACGAGGGCCTCGTGGAAGGTGCCGGCGATGGCGATGATGTCCTCGGCGCCGTCGCCCGGCCCGTCCGCCGCGTCCACCGCCTTCTGGATCGTCTTGAAGGGCTTGCCGGGCGAGCCGTCGCCCGCCGCGTCGTCGCCGCGGTCGGCGTCCACGTAGAGGATGTCCTCGGCCACGCCGTCGCCGTCGGGGTCCCGCGTTTTGCCGTCGGCCACCAGGCGGTCCGGGGCCTCGCCGACGATGCCGTTGCGGTCCATGTCGAACCCGCAGGGGCGCGCGATGTAGCCCTTGCGCGCCGACGCGATGTACCGCGCCACGAAGTCGTCCGCCGCCCGCGCGGCCGACACCGTCAGCGCCGCACACCACAGCCCGCAGCACAGCCGCCGACCCCAGCTCACCATGGCTCGGCCCCCTGAATGCCTGCTGCCTCCCTGTCGAGGTCGCGGAGCGGGCGGGAGCTCGGGCCCGCGGGCTCAGCGCTGCGCCCGCACCCCCGCCGTGGCCTTCAGCACCGCCTCGATGTCGGCGCCGGGGTCCGTGCCGTCGGTCGCAGTGCCCTTGGCCTTGCTGCGGGGCAGGAGACGATACGTCTTGGGATCGACGCCGGCGGCCTGGAACGAGTCGAACCACAGGTTGCCCGCGGGGTAGGCCTTCGCGCTGGCCCGCTGGGCGCGCGGCGTGCCCACGCGGATGATGGTGTTGCCCTTCATCACGCTGTGGCCGCGGATGTGGGTCCCGAGCCCTGCGTTCCAGCCGACGCCGCGGCCGTCAGGCTTCACGCCGTAGCTGCCCGGGGTCAGGAGGTTGTCGAGGAAGGCGAGGTTGTCGGTCGCAGGCTTCGTCAGCGAGATCATGTGCACGTCGGTCCACGCCGTGTTGTGGCGGAACGTGTAGTCGCGCCCGGCGACCTGGAACAGGCGGCCGCCGCCGCGGCTGGGGAAGCCGCTGGCGCTGCCGAACCGCTCGAAGACGTTGTGCTCGATCAGGATCCGTGAGGTAGGCTCGGCGCCGGGCTTGACCGGCCCGTGGCTGCTCCATCGCGCGATGGCGACGCCGTTCACGCAGTTGAGGATGCGGTTGCGGCGGATGGTGATGTCGCAGGTGGTGTCCCACGGTCGGCCCTGGCTGGGGCTCGAGCTCTTGAGCACGAAGGCGAATCCCGTCTGCGCCTCGGCCCAGCAGTTCTCGAGCACATTGCCCTCGATCAGGACCCGGCGCGCGGTCTTGATCTCCAAGAGGTTCTTGACCGCCCAGTTCTTCGGATACTTCAGCTTCGACCACGCGGGGTTCTTGTAGAGGTGGCAGCGTCGGATCTCGATGTCGCTGGGCACCATCGTCTCGGCGGAGTTCCTGGCGCCGCCGAACATGATGTTCTCGGAGCCGCCCTCGAGGAAACAGTTCTCGATCTTGTACGGCCCTGGCCCGTTCCACGCGATGATCGCCTGGGAGTCGAAGCCGTGGATGTGGCACTCGTCGATCCAGGCGTCGACGACCGCCGCCCAGCGGCTGTTGAGCAGCAGGCCGCGCTGGCTGTTCAGCTCGGGGGTCCCGTGGATGTAGACGCGGTCGAAGACGACGTGGGAGGGCACGTCGTCGAGCGTCGTGCTCTTGTGCGACACCTCGACGATGGCGCTGACCCGCTTGACCTGGGGCGCGGTCGCGAACTCGATGCCGATGAACCGGTAGTGGTGTGCCCCAGGGCGCGCGCGCAGCGCCGGCTGGCCGTTGCGGCTTGTGACCAGCCTGGCCATGTGCTTCGCGTCGGCCGGCGTCGCGCGGGTGCCGGGCGGCGGGAGCTTGTCCTCTGCGGAGGACTTGATGACGACCCAGCCCTCTCCCTCCTTCCTCGGCAGCACGAGCGTGCCGGTGAAGGTGGCGCCCGCGGCCAGGGCGAGCGTGTCGCCGGGCCGCGCGGCGTCGAGCGCCTTCTGGAGGTCGCCGCCCGCCGAGACCTCGACGGTCCGCCCCGTCCGCTTCGGCATCGCCGTATCCACCCGCTGCCGCGGCGGCTCGGGGGCGGTGAACTCGATGCTGCCGCCCGCTGCCGCCGCCGCCAGCACGCCCAGCCACGCGGCCGCCCGGCGCACGTCCCGCATCCGGCGTCTCCTGTCCATCAAACCCCGTGGCACGCGCATCCTGCCCGTGGGCCACAGGCTGGAAGCCTGTGCCACCGGTCTGGGTACGGCATTCCCTCTGCAAGCATCAATAACGGCCCGCCGCGCGGCTGTCAAGGCTTGCCGCGCGCGACGGCGAGGCGCTTGCAGCCCCCGCGGCACGGGGCTATGATCCCGGCGTCGGTTCGCCACCTGCACCCCAAGGAGGGCTCACGCATGCTCTGGACGTCTCGGCTGCTCTCGTGCGCCGTGCTGTTCGCCTGCTCGGCAAACGCCGCCGCGGCGGAGGAGGCGGTCGAGCCCTTCGACTACTTCGCCAACTCGTGGAACGTGATCGGGCTCAAGGACTATCAGCACGGCGCGCGCGTCACGCCCGACAACGAGCTGATGCTCGCCGGCGGCGCGAAGCTGACCCTGCGCGTCGGCCGCAGCCTCAAGCCCCTGAGCCGCAAGCAGACGAAGACCTGCCTCGACGGCTGGATGCCCGTCATCCTCATCTCCGCGCGCGACGGCGGCGTCCGCTACGACGTCACCCTCTGGGCCACCCCGCTGCCGACCGTGAAGGACTGGCGGAAGGCGTTCGACTGGCCGACCGAGGGCGAGAACTTCCTGTGCTGGATCCGCATCGCCGCGACGAACGCCGGCGAGCAGCCGACCGAGGCGAAGGCCGAGGCCCACGTCGCGGGCAAGGGACGCAGCCGCAGCGAGGCCCTCGCCTGGAGCCTGGCGCCGGGCAAGAGCGCCGAGACGGTCCTCCGCGTGCCCTTCGCGCCCGTCGCCGACTCCTTCGCCGACGAGGATGCCGAGTTGTGGCTCCGGCGGACGGTGGACTACTGGAAGGGGCTGATGGCCAAGGCGGCGCGCATCACCGTGCCCTGCCGCAAGGCGACGGAGGCGCTGCTCGCGGCGCACGTGTGCCAGCTCATCGCGAACGACCACGGCGAGCTGCACGGCGGCGAGGGCTTCTACGACCACTTCTACATCCGCGACGGCGGATACCAGATCATGGAGCTCGAGGAAGCCGGCCTGTGGGACGCGGCGGCCAAGGCGGTCGCCTTCTACCTGCGCTCGCAACGCCCCGACGGCCGCTTCGAATCGCAGAAGAACCAGCTCGACGCCAACGGCCAGGCGCTCTGGGTGCTCTGGCAGTACTGGAAGATCACCGCCGACAAGGCGTGGCTGGCCAAGGCCTATCCGCAGATGGCGAAGGCCGTCGCTTGGATGAAACAGGCGCGGCGCAAGGCCCCCGCCGGCTCCCCCTTCGCCGGCGTCCTGCCCGCGGCGCCGGCCGACGGCGAGCACCTGTGGAACGGCAGATTCCACATCCTCGGCTACGACTTCTGGAACCTCCGCGGCCTGCTCTGCACCGCCGACGCGGCCCGCGCCCTCGGCAAGAGCGACGAGGCCGACGCCATGCTCGACGAGGCCAAGGGCTACCGCGCCGCCAGCGACGCCGCACACCGCCGCACCGCCCTCCCCCACTTCCCCCCGAGCTGGGAGAGAGCCGGCACCCACTGGGGCAACACCGAGACCCTCTGGCCCACCGAGATCTTCGACCGCAACGACCCGCGCCTCGCCGCCCTCGACAGGCACGTCCGCGACGACTTCGGCGGCGGCTTCGTCGAAGGGACGATCCGCTGGATGGGACGCCCCGACGTCATCCACCCCTACATGAGCTCCTACACCACCATGGCCTCCCTGCTCCGCGGCGACCACGAGCAGTTCGTCGAGGACTTCTACTGGTACCTGCTCCACACCACGGCCACCCACGCCTTCCCCGAGGGCATCTACTTCAAGCGCCGCGTCGCCTGGAGCCACACCATCCCCCACGTGACCGGCGCCTCGAACTACGCGTTCCTGCTCCGCCACATGCTCGTCCACGAGCGCGGCGACACGCTCGAGCTGCTGCTCGCCGTCCCCGACGGGTGGCTCGGCGAGGGCCAGGCCATCTCGGTGAAGCGCGCGCCCACCCACTTCGGCGTGATGGCGATGACCGTCACCGGCGAAGCGAAGGGCGTGCGCGTCACCCTCGACAGGCCGACGCGCCAGGCGCCCAAGCGCATCGTCCTCACCCTCCCGAAATCGCGGCCGCTGCTCAACCGCCTCGACGGCGTCGAGGTCCTGACCCGCTCCGACCAGGCGAAGCGCTGGGACTTCCCGACCGTCGTGACGCTCTACGAGGCGACGCGGCCGAAGCCCAAGCCCATCGAGGGCCTCGTCGCCCTGCCGCTCCGCGAGCCGATCCCACGGGAGCGCTGCCGAATGCTCGACCTGGCGAAGCTCGCCAACACCGACCCCTTCACCGCCCCCTTCGGCCTGCCCCAGCCCAAGGGCTCGCGCCTCCTCTTCACCGGCCTGCCCGTCGGCGAGCAGACCGCCAGCGGCGTGCCCTTCCGCATCCTCGACCCCGCGAAAAACAACGGCAAAGGCTTCGTGGTCCTCCACAGCCCGAGGGCGCCCCGGGCCATCTTGTGGCCAAGGCAGGTCGAGATCCCCGTCGGCCAGCACGGCAAGCGACTCTTCCTCCTCGGCTGCGTCCACGGCTGGGACGTCGGCGACCCCGGCGCGGGCGACTGGGGCGCGGTGGCGGAGCACGTCATCCACTACGCCGACGGCAAGACCCAGACCGTGCCCGTCGTCACCGGCCGCACCGCCGAGGACTGGACCCGCCCGCCCGAGGCCACCGAGGCCCACTGCGCCCTGCGCGGCGCGACTTGGCATCTCAACGTCGTGGGCGTCACCCTCCGCCCCGTCCGCATCGAGAAGATCGTCTTCCGCGACACAGGCACCCCCGCCGCGCCCGTGCTCGTCGCCCTCACCATCGAGCGCTGACCCGCCCCCCGCGCGACGCCTGCCATGGCGCTCCTGGGGCGGTCCGCGCCATGTTGATTGGCCGCCACCCCATGTTGCCGAGACGCAACACGGCGTAAGCCTATTGCAGAGCGTCACTTACGGCTCGATCTCGCGTCCGGCGGCAGATCGCGTGTTGCCAAACGGCAACATGGGCGGCACGGGCGCGCGCGCGACGGCGCGGGAGGGCAGATTGGCTCTCGCCATAACTG
This sequence comes from uncultured bacterium, assembly GCA_965603035.1. Lineage (GTDB taxonomy): Bacteria > Planctomycetota > PUPC01 > DSUN01 > DSUN01 > CAZDNN01. The sequence goes on along the minus strand of CBFDBL010000228.1, from coordinate 1,764 downwards.
TAGCTTTCATAGCGTGTTACGTCTTGACAAAGCGGAGACGCGGATCCTGGCCGCGCGGCACGCCGTTTGCATGTCTACACCCGCAGAGGCGGCGAGTGCGGAGGGATTCAGGGCCGTCGCCGCAGGAGCGCGAGGGAGGAAGAGCCATGAAGCGGACCTTGATCCTCGTGGCGCTGCTCCTGGTTCTCGTGCTGGTTGCCTGGGCGAACGCCGCGGCGGTCGCGTAGGAAGCCTGGGGGGAGGCGGTCATGGGAGCGGCGGGGCGGGCCGTTTGCGCTCGTCCCGCAGCTCCATGCATGGGCTGGCGCATTCCCATCGACAGACGGGCGCTGCCGTGCGGCCCGCGGGCCTTGTTCCCCATGTTGGCGCGACGTGGGTTTCGATGCTTGTCTTGCGGGCGCACCGCGGGTCAGGTGGGGAGGTCGGCGGCGCGTGCGAACTGCTCGAGGAGCTCGCTCTGGCGGGCGTTGAGGCCCTTCGGGGTGACGATCTTGATGCGGACGTAGTGGTCGCCGTGTCCGCCGCCGGGGGTGGGTGCGCCCCTGCCCTTCAGGCGCAGCTTCTGGCCGCTGGCGGTGCCGGGCGGGACGCGGAGCTGGACCTCCCCGCTGAGTGTCTTGACGGGCACGGAGGTGCCGAGGGTGGCCTGGACGATGTTGAGCTCGAGGTCCGAGTGGATGTCGTGGCCCTCGCGCTCGAAGTAGCGGTGGGACTTGATGTGGACCTCGACGTAGAGGTCGCCCGGCTTGCCTCCGCGCGTGCCTGGCTTGCCCTCGCCGCTGAGGCGGATCTTGGCACCGTCGCGCACGCCACGGGGGATCTTGAAGGACACCTTGCGCGGGCGGGTCGCCGTGCCGCTCCCGCGGCAGGTCGGACACGGACGCTGGATGATGCGCCCCCGGCCCAGGCAGTGGGGGCAGGGCCGCGAGACGCTGAACATCCCCTGGGCGCTCTGCACCATGCCCGTGCCCTTGCACGTGCCGCACACGGAGGTCGACGTGCCGGGCCGCGCGCCCGAGCCGTTGCAGGCGCCGCACGTCTCGGGGTGCTGGACGCGGATCGCGACGGTGCCGCCGTTGACGGCGGTCTCGAGGGGCACCTCGATCGTCTGGTGCGCGTCCTCGCCGCGCTCGGGCCGCGCCGACGCGGCCCGAGCCTGCGGGCGATCGCCGAAGATCCCGGAGAGCAGATCGCCGACATCGCCGAACGTCTCGGTCCAGCCCGCGCTGCGGCCGCCCCGCCCGCCCGACTGCCCCGCGGCGCGGAAGAAGTCGCTGAAGTCGCCCGTGGAGAAGCCGCGCGCCTGCGCCTCGCGGAGCTGGTCGTACTTGCGTCGCTTCTCCGGGTCGCCGAGCACCTCGTGGGCGGCCGAGATCTGCTTGAACCGCTTCTCCGCCGCCTTGTCGCCCCGATTGCGGTCGGGGTGGTACTTCTTCGCCAGCTTGCGGAAGGCCTTCGAGATCTCCTCCCGGCTCGCCTTCTTGCCGACGCCCAGCACCTCGTAGTAGTCCACATCTGCCATTGGCGCGTTCCGTCTCCTCAGCTCTCTCAACCATCAATTATAGCCGCCGGCCGCCGGCGTGCAAGATGCGTACTGCGTCCGTCGCCGATACGCTGAGCGCCAACGAAAGGACCGAACACCCTGTGCCGCTCAGCGCGCGTTTCACAACGAGCCGATGGGAGGGCGAGGCCCCTGCCGAGCCCAGGGTCTCAGCCTTGCCCACAAGTCGGCGCTCTGCTTGCGGACCGCGGCTCGCAGCCCCG
>CBFDBL010000227.1:0-8713 GCA_965603035.1 uncultured bacterium | reverse complement strand
GAGGCCAAGCCCTTCGTCGGGCGCGAGGCGCGGCTCGACGCGAAGTACATCCGAGTCGACCGCGTGGGCTACGTTGAGGTCGCGCGGCCGACGGACACGGCAGGCTGTCGCGGTTGGTGGCCCGACCCTCTCCCGCCGTTCGAGCAGGGATGTACCCTCGAGGCCGGCCGTAACCATCCCCTCTGGATCACCGTCTACGTGCCGCCCAGGCAGCCACCAGGCTTCTACCGCGGCTTGCTGTCTATCGCGGCTGACGGCTGGGCCACCGAGGTCCCCTTGGAGCTACGCGTCTGGGACTTCGCGCTGCCCAAGATGACTACCCTCCAGACCGGCTTCGGCCTCCGCACGAGCGCCATCCGCCGCTATCACAACCTCGAGACCACCGACGAGCTCCGCAAGGTGCTCGACCTCTACCACCAGAACTTCGCGGCACACCGCATCGCGCCCTACGACCCCGCGCCGCTCGATCCCATCCAGGTCGACTTCTCCACCGGCCCCTGGGACGGCGGCTCCTTCGACACGGCCGACCCCAAGGAGGGCAAGCGCTGCCTGAAGGTCGTGGACGACAGCAAGACCGCCAGCATCGCCGCCCACAACACCAAGCCCATGCGCGTCGACACGACGAAGCAACACATGTTCTCCTGGTGGGTCAAGACCGCGAAGCCTAACCAGCCCTATCTCGTCACGCTCCAGCAATACGATGCCGCGGGCCAATGGATCTCGGGCAACAACATCGACATCCCCCGCACCGGCAGCGGGAAGTGGCAGCGGGAGGAGGTCGCCATCCCGTCGGTGGGCCTGCGGCCCTTCAACAAGCAGACCAGGTCGGTGCAACTCGCGCTCCGTCCCGCCCTCTACAGCGACGAAGGCGAGCAGACGGGCACCGCGTGGTTCGACGACCTCAGCTTCAAGGGGCGCATGGCGAGTCGCGTCTACCTTCGGGAAAAGGAGACCGGCAGAGCGTGGGACGAGATTCGCGAGCATTGGGGGCCGAACCTCATCGTCGACGGCGGCTTCGAGCACGCCGTGCGGACGCTCGAGGCGAAGGTGGACTTCGCGGCGTGGGACAAGGCCACCGAGCGGACCCTCGGCGAGCTGGGCTTCAACTCGTTGCGCTACTGCCTGCGGGGGATGGGCGGCGGCACGTTCCACAGCCGTCGGGCGGGCCGCATCGGCGGCTACGTGCAGGGGACGCCCGAGTACGAGACGCTGATGCGCAGCCAGGGCCGCCAAGTGGTCGAGCATTTCAAGAAGAAGGGCTGGCTCGACAGGGCGTACATGTACTGGTTCGACGAGCCCGACAAGAAGGACTACCAGTTCGTCGCCGAGGGCATGGACCTGATCAAGCGCGCGGCCCCCGGCCTCACGCGCTTCCTCACCGAGCAGCCCGAGGAGGGGCTGATCGGGCATGTGGACCTCTGGTGCCCGGTGGTGAGCAAGATCGGTCCCGAGACCATCGCGGAGCGGCGGAGGCAGGGCGAGCGCTTCTGGTGGTACCTGTGCTGCGGGCCGAAGGCGCCCTACATCGGCCTGTTCATCGATCGCCCGGCCGTGGACCTGCGGGTCTGGGCGTGGCTCAGCCGCAAGTGGGGCGTCGAGGGGCAGCTCGTGTGGACGAGCAACTACTGGACGAGCTCCTGCGCCTTCCCGCCGCCCGCCATCCAGAACCCCTGGGCCGACCCCATGAGCTACGTCAGCGGCTACAGCCGCCCGCCCGGCCACATCGGCTACTGGGGCAACGGCGACGGCCGCTTCCTCTACCCGCCCAACCGCGACGTCGCGAACGACAGGAGGAAGTACCTCTGCGGCCCCGTCGTCTCGCTGCGCTGGGAGATGCTGCGCGAGGGGATCGAGGACTACGAGTACTTCGCCCTCCTCGACAAGCTCATCGCCCAGGCCAGGGCCAGCGGCAAGGCCCGCGGCCTCCTCCGCGACGCCGAGCGGCTCGCGGTCGTGCCCGACGCCGTCATCACCGACGACAAGACCTACTCGAAGGACCCGGCGGCGCTCTACGAGCACCGCCGCCAGGTCGCCGAGACGATCGAGCGGCTGGCGCAGGCGCTGCGGTGAGGGGAGCGGGCGGGGGTCAAAAGGAGGGCCGCCAGGCCGCCAAGGACACCAGGCAGAGAGCAGGTCGAGCGCCCGGGGGGGTCGGGTGACGGGGGGGCAGGGGGGAGGCGCTCGCCCAAGCGTCCTTGACGGGCCTGGCGGTTAGGGGGCTTGTCTCCTCTAGCTCTGGCGGCGACGGCGCCACCAGGTCAGTGCTGCGGCGCCCGCGAGGACCACAGAGGCCGTCGCCGGCTCGGGCACCACGGACCCGCCGTCGGTCGTCACGCCGCCGGAGCCGGAGTTCGGGTTGTTGCCGTAGACGACCCACGGCGAGTTGCGGCGCAGGCCGAAGACGTCGAAGCGGATCTTCGACTCCGGCTCGGGCGCGAACACCTGGACACCCACGCTCACCGTCGGCGGCGACGTGGCGCTCTGGTCGCGCTCGAGGCCCACGCCGAGGTCCACCCCCGCCAGGAGCGCGCCGTTCAGACTCAGGAAGTCTGCCTCGCCCGTGCCCATCCCGCGGATGACGTTCTCGGGGGGCATGGGCAGGCCGAGGAGCTCGGCATCGACGAAGGAGTCGTAGTGGAAGTCGAGGAACTGCGACGGGTCGGCGGGGTCGTAGACGCGGATCTTGTCGAAGGCGGCGCCGCCGGGCTGGAAGGCGGCGGTGAGCATCAGCGTGTCGAAGTCGCGCTTGCGCTCGTTGCGGTAGTCGCTGAGGAACTGGATGTCGAGGGTGAACTCGGTCGTGTCGAAGACGGCGACGCCACCCGAGTTCTCGACCGAGCCGCTGCCCGAGATCTGAAGCTCGGGCCTCGTCTGGTTCGGCGAGAAGACGTCGTTGTCGTAGTAGTCCTCGATGCCATCGGCACCCGTGACGGGCTCGAGCACGAGGTCGGCCGAGGCCACCGCCGCGCCCAGGGCGACGAGCATCGTGGTGATCGGCAGGATTCTCATCGTGTCGTTCGCTCCGATGTGTCTCGCCGAGGGTCGAAGCTCAGCACTCACCCAACTCGCCGTGAGAACAAGCAACCGGCGTGCCAATGCGCCCGCGGAAACCGCATGTCGTTGCACTCGCGTGCGTTACGCACATCGCTGCCCCGCCCCGCGCCGCACAAGTGTCCACGTCGCAGACAATCCGCGTGTCGGATGCGCAGAAGTTGGACAGCCGCGCAACACGGTGGCGGGCCGATGGCCTGGGCCGGTATAATGGCGAGCGCGGCTCCCCTGACGAGGTGTTGCGAGCGATGAAGCGCGGCTTCGCCAACCTGCCGCTCCACGGGGGCAAGGCCCCCCGGTGGCTCTTCGCGCGCATGACGCGCATGGCAGGGGCCATGGCCCAGGTCATCTGCGAGGAGTTCGGGCCGGACGCCTTGCTCGAGCGGCTCAGCGCGCCGGCCTGGTTCCAGGCGTTCGGGTGCGTGCTGGGATTCGACTGGCACTCGAGCGGGGTGACGACGACGGTGTGCGGGGCGCTCAAGGAGGGGACGCGGGGGATTGGGCCGTCGGTCGGCCTCTTCGTCGGCGGGGGCAAGGGCGGGCGGTCGCGCAAGACGCCCCAGGAGATCGAGGCGGCGTGCGAGCGGCTGGGCCGCGACCCCGCGCCGCTGGTCTATGCGTCCCGCATGGCGGCCAAGGTGGACAGCGCCGCGCTCCAGGACGGCTACCAGATCTACCAGCACTGCTTCCTGTTCACGACGTCGGGCCGCTGGGCCGTCGTGCAGCAGGGGATGAACGACTCGAACGGCTACGCCCGCCGCTACCACTGGCTGGCCGACCGCGTGGACGACTTCGTGTGCGAGCCGCACGCGGCCATCGCCGCCCAGGCCAGGGGCGCCGCACTCAACATGGTCGCGCGAGAGAGCGGCCAGGCCCGCGACGCCTCCGCCGACGCCTCGCGGCTCCACCCCGACAAGCTGCTCGCCGAGGTCAACAGGCTACAGGGCCTCTCCCTCCCGCGCCGCCACGAGGTGCTGCTGCGCGACATCAACCCCAGGCACCTCCACAAGGTGATGCTCTCGACCTACGAGCGGCAGCCCGAGGACTTCGAGCGCCTGCTCGCCCTGCGAGGCGTCGGCCCGAAGACGATCCGCAGCCTCGCGCTCATCGCCGAGCTCATCTACGAGGCGCCCGCCAGCCAGCGCGATCCCGCCGTCTACAGCTTCGCACACGGCGGCAAGGACGGGCACCCCTTCCCCGTGGACCGCGAGACCTACGACCGCAGCATCGACTTCCTGCGCCAGAGCCTCGACCGCTCCCGGCTCGACCGCTCCGAGAAGCGCGAGGCCCTCCGCAAGCTCGCCCGATTCCTCTCCCTGCCCGCACACCACGGCCGCGGGCCGCGAGCGACCCATGGCGAATGACGAGATCGGGATGCACGCTCTGCTCTCCCCACGCACCGCTCATCGCGCGTCGCGCGTCCTGGCCTGCGGCCTGTGGCTCGCGGCCTGTGGCCTGTCCTCCTGCGGCCGGCCCCGCGCCGAGGGCGAGCCGTGGCGACACGGTGAGTTCCTGATCGGCCTGGCAGAGGCGCCGCCGCAGACGGCCGAGAGCTACGCGCAGGCGGCGAAGGCAGGCTTCAACGTCATCGTGGCCTACGTGGGCCCCGACGCGCTCGCGCTGGCGCAGCGGCACGGGCTGAAGCTGGCCATCGGCAAGATCGGGCTCGACCCGGCCACCATGGCCAGCAGGGAGGGCCAGCGCCGCGCGGCCGACCACATCGAGCGCTTCGGCCGCCATCCCGCGCTCTGGGGCTATTACCTCGGCGACCGCCTGACCGACCGCCAGCTCGACGACTACGTCCGCCTGGCCGACTGGCTGCGCGCGCGCGACCGCGACCGCCCCTTCTACCTGGGCCTGCTCGGCTGCGACGCCTGGGCCGGCCCCGCGCTGCGAACCGCTGACTACGGCCGCTATCTCGACCGCGTCGCCCGAGCCCTGCACCCGCCCCTGCTCGCCTTCGGCCACCACCCGTTCCGGGGCGATGGCGCGAGCCCCTTCTACTTCGAGAACCTCGCGCTCGTGCGCCGCGCCGCGCACGAGCACGGCCTCCCCTTCGCACAGGCCCTTCGCTGCGGCCAGTGGCCAGGCATGGCGGCGCTGGGCGAGCGCGAGCTGCGCTGGCTCGTCTACACGTCGCTCGTCTACGGCGCCCGCGGCGTCGTGTGGTGGGGCTACTGGCGCTCGCGCGACGGCAAGGGCGAGGGCATCGTGGCTGCCGACGGCAGGCCGACCGAGCGCTGGGCCTGGGTCGCGGCCCTGAACGCCGAGCTTCGGGCACTCGGGCCACACCTGATGCGCCTGCGCTCGGCCGCCGTCTATCACACGGGAGCCGACATACCGCCTGGCGCCACCCGCCTGCCGCCGCACGGGCTCGTGCGCTCGGTCGAGGGCGGGACGTTCGTGGTTGGCTTGTTCCAGGGGGACGAGGGGTCGTGGCCGCATGTGCTGGTCGCAAATGCGGACCCCCGTAACGCGGCCGACGCCAGGCTCGCGATCAACCACCCCTGTCGCGCCGTGGCCTGGCTCGACCCGGCCACCGGCCGGTGGCAGAACCTGCCCGTCCGGTCGGACCCGCTGGAGACGACGCTCGAGGTTGCGCTCCCCGCTGGCGGCGGCAAGCTCCTGCGCCTCCATCTTGCACGCTAGCTCGCGGGCCTCACTTCGCCCGCAGCGTGACCGCCCGGAGGCAGCGGATGCGCACGGGGCCGATGAGGCCGCCCGCAAGCCGCTCGGCGGGCAGCGCCTCGCCGCTCGCGTTCGCCGCCGTGTTGGCGACGCTGACGACGATGCGGTTCCTGCCCGGGCGGACGGCGTCGGTGATGTCGGAGACGTAGGGGCGCCAGAGCCGCGTCGCGAGGTCGCGGCCGTTCACGCTCACCCGGGCCGTGCAGCCGACCTCGCCGAGGTCCAGGACGAGCCGCTCCTTGCGGAACGCCTCGGGCAGGACGACGTCGATGCTGTAGGTCGCCGCGCCCGAGTAGGTGGCGTAGCCGATGAGCAGCCAGTTGCCGACGCCGACGGCCCTCTCGCCGCACTCGACCAGGATGGGGCTCTCGAGCGCGGCCATCCCTGCAAGCCGCAGCGCGGCCACCACGGGCCCGTTGGGCACGCGGCCCGACAGGTCGGCCGCGCCCGCCTTCACAACCACGGGCTTCCCGCCGACGAAGAGCCGGGGCTCGCGCGCTTCGCCGGGGACGCGGACGCTCCGCGCGCCGGCGGGCAGGCGGAAGCGGTACCAGACGACCTGGCCGCCGGCCGGCGCGGCGGGGAGGCCGGGCACGTCGCCCCACGGCTCGACGGGCGGCTTGCCCTTGACCGTGGGCCTGCCCCAGGCCGCGTCGTCGAAGTCGGCCTTCTGCCAGCCGTCGGGCGCCTGGCGCGCGACCTTCCACGTCGCGTCGGTCACGATGGAGTGCAGCTTGCCCGACGCGAGGCGAACGCGGGCCTCGAGCAGCAGGCCGCCCACGCCGCCCTGGTTGGTGTTGAGCACGGCGAAGGCGTTCGTGCCCTTGCGGAGCGCCTTGGCGACGTCGTAGGTCTCGGCCTGGCTCCAGTTGCCGTCGGTGCCGATGCGCTGGCCGTTGACGAACAGGACATAGCCGTTGTCGGCCGAGAGGGTCACCGTCGCGAGCTCGGCGGGCTCGTCGAGGACGAAGGTCTTGCGGAAGAGGCGCTGCTGGTTGTTGCCCTCGAAGACCAGCCAGCTTGCGGTCCAGGGGCTGCGGGAGACGGCGGCAGCGGCCTCGGGCCTGCCGATCTCTGCTGACGTCCAGGCCGAGTCGTCGAAGTCGGGCGCGGCCCACGCCGCGGCATTCTCCTGGTCGGCGTTGGCCCGCTTGATACGGACGGCGACGACGCCGACGGAGCCGCGCTTCGCCGGGCTGGCGGTCCTCATCGTCCAGCCGCTCTCCAGGACGAGCGGCTCGGGCAGGCCCTCGACCGTCGCCATGCCCATCGTGCCGTTGGCGAACATCACCGAGGCCCGGCCGTTGACCCGCGCCAGGCCCTTCACGGACGCGCCGTCGGCGGCGACCTCCGCGATGTCGAGTGCCGACGAGGCGAAGGTCACGTGCCGCTGCGACGGCGGCTTCCGCAGCACGATGGCCAGCGCCTGGTAGGGGCCGAGCCGCAGGTTCAGCATCGTGTGCTTGTGGGCGGCGTCGGTGTGGTAGGTAGGCGCGTCGCGGATCGAGCCATCCTCGGGGTCCCAGAGCTCCAGCCCCGCGCAGGTGGGGAAGGTGATGGTGACGGTCGTGTCGAGCCGCCGCTGGCTGACGGCGAGGTAGAGGTCGGCGTCGCCGAGCTTGCGGCGGGCCAGGTAGAGACCTGGGGCAGGGGGGTAGAGGGTGAGGCCGTGGGCCGCCTTGGCCTGGGTGAACACGCCGCCGACGGCCTGGCTCTTGCGACACAGGTAGACGAGGCGCGCGACGAACGCGTCGAGCCGCTCGGCGACGCCGTCGTAGGGCTGGCGGGGCGGACGGGCGGGCAGGCCTGGCTGGGTGATGACCCTCGCATCGACGAGCGCCTGCCACGCCGAGATCCGCTTGATCTCCTCGGGCGTCGTGGACAGGCCGCCGTCGGCCAGCGCCCGCGCGAAGGCCGGCCGCACCTCCGCCGGCACCGCCCCGAGCGCCTCGGCGAACGCATGGCTGTGGAACCAGCCCAAGGTCGGCCGGCAGTCGGCGGGAGGGCTCCTGAACCCCGCCTCGAGCTCGCCGGCCGTCGCCGCAGCGCCTGCCACGGCCATCGCAGCCACCCACACCACCAGACCCTGTCGCATGCTCGTGCTCCTCGGTCACGCTCGCGGGAAGGCGCAGCCGCCCGTTGGCGCGCGCCGGCCATTATCGGCGTTCCCCAGCGCGGATCAACCGGGCCACAGGCACAGTTGCGCACCCGCCCCCAGCCATTCGCTGCGAGAAACCCCGCGCAGGCAAGCATGGGCACAGGTCATGAGCTCCGGACCAAGGTGGGACGTCAGCCCTTGGCCCGCGCGCTCCGCGGCGTCTAGCGAGTGGCAATCCTGCGGGCAAAAGGCGGCCTCAGATGCAGAATTGCACAGTTGAATAACTGTGCAATTCTGCTCGTCTGGCGGCCGCCGGCACGGGGGGGAATGCCGCGATGGGTGTCGCGCTGTCTGGTGAGCCGGGCTGTGGGCTGGACGTGACACGCCGCTGTGACGTCGCGGCAGTCCGGGGGACGTGTGCGGCGTGCAGCGCCTCGACGATCGGGGCGGCGGCCGCACCGGACCTCCCTGGCGGGCCGAAGACACGCCTGCCACGAGGCGCCGGGCCCATGGCCACCGGCGCGCGGCGAGGGCCTGCGCGCTTGTGGACGTACCTCTCTCGGTGTAAGCTACTGGAGACTCGGGGAGCAGGAAGGAACACATGGACGAGACGCCGAACCACCGGGATACGACGCGCGCCGTGCCGACCCCGCTGCCGAGCGACGCGCGGCGCGAGGTGGCCACGATCTTCGCCCTCTTCGTGACGCTGCGGGTGATGAGCGCCTTCTGGTTCCGCCCGCTGTACTCGGAGGCGGGCGAGTTCTTCTTCCCCTTCGCGTGGCTTCAGACCGGTGGGTACTACCCGTTCCTGGACTACTGGCTGGAGTATCCTCCCGTGCTGGCGTACCTGCTGGTCGGGCTGCGGGTGCTGTCGCG
>CBFDBL010000226.1:0-8757 GCA_965603035.1 uncultured bacterium | reverse complement strand
GGCGCCGACAACAATGCCGTGGCACACGACGCCGTCGTGGGGCCGCCGCGGCATCTCCAGTGGGTCGGCGAGCCGGTGTGGAGCCGGTCCCACATGGCGATCCCGACGGTCGTGGGCATGGTGTCGGCGAGGGGGCGGCTGTTCACCATCGAGGACAGGGCCACGACGGCGAACCCCTTCCTGCCGGGGCGGTTCGCGCTCGTGGCGCGCGACGCGTTCAATGGGATTGTGCTGTGGCGGCGCGCGTTCCCTGACTGGGAGCCGGTGACGCGCTATGTGAAGGACATCGCGGTCCAGCTCCAGCGACGGCTGGCGGCCATCGGCGACACCGTCTACTGCACGCCGGGGCTCGACGCGCCGCTGACGGCGTTCGACGCGGCGACGGGCAAGATCGCCAGGACCTACGAGGGGACGAAGCGGACCCAGGAGCTCGCCTGCGACCAGGGGGTGCTCTACCTGGTGATCGGCGACAGGATGAACAGCGCGCGCTACAACATCGTGAAGAAGCAGGCGAGCAAGGGCCGCAGCCTCGGCGGCTCGGACCCGAAGGCGCCGTTCGACGGGACCGGCTTCCGCCGCGCCTACGCGCGCGAGACGCCGGACCGCGCGGACCCGACCTGCGAGATCGTCGCCGTCGAGGCGGAGTCGGGCAGGGAGCTCTGGAGGACCACGGCGCTGCACGGCTATACCGGCTGCTCGCTCGCCATACGGGGGCAGGTCGCCGTCTACCAGACCAGCGGGGGCCTCGTCTGCCTCGACCGCAGGACCGGCAGGAAGCGCTGGAGCGTCGCGAAGCCGGTCGCCGGCGGCGACGGCACCGAGGCCAATACCGTGGTCCTGGCCGCCGACGCCGTCTACGCGCAGGAGGGGAGGTCCCTGCACGCCTACGCACTCGCCGACGGCTCGGAGAAGTGGCAGGCCCCGATCGCCGGCAACTACGAGAAGTCGGCCGACCTCTTCCTCGCCGCCGGCGCCGTCTGGACCGGGGGCACCAAGCAGCCGACCAGCTACGACCCTGCGACGGGCAAGCAGCTCGTCGTCATCAAGCAGCGGATGCTCGGCCCGATGAGCCACGACCGCTGCTACCGCAACTTCATCACCGATCGCTTCTACATCAACAGCAAGACCGGCGGCGCCGACTTCTGCACACTCGACGGCAAGGCCGAGTTCCCCCACCACTGGACCCGCGGCACCTGCGGCATGGGCGTCCTCCCCTGCAACGGGCTCCTCTACACCCCGCCCTACTCCTGCCAGTGCAGCATCGGGGCGATGATCGCGAACTTCAATGCCCTCTACACCGAGAAGGGCCTCGCGTCGTCGGGCCAGGAGATCGCCGTGGCGCGGACGGCGCGTCTCGTCAAGGGCCCCGCCTTCGCGCAAATCGGCAATCGGCAATCGGCAATCGGCAATCCCCACGACTGGCCGACATACAGGCACGACGGGAGCAGGGGCGGCGTGACGCCGTCGAAGGTCCCGGCCCGCCTGACGCGCCGCTGGGAGGCGAAGCTCCAGACCCGGCCGAGCGCGCCCGTCGTCGCGGGCGGCAGGGTGTTCGTGGCGGACACCGATGCCCACACGCTCTACGCCCTGGACGCTGCCAACGGGCGCGTCGTCTGGCGGTACGTCGCCGGCGGGCGGGTGGACTCGCCGCCGACCTGGCACAGGGGGCTCGTGCTGTTCGGCTCGCGCGATGGCTGGGTGCATTGCCTCAGGGCCTCGGACGGGGCGCTCGCGTGGCGGTTCAGGGATCTGTCGGACAAGCTGCTCGGTGCCTTCGGCCAGCTCGAGTCGGCCTGGCCCGTGTGCGGCAGCATCCTGGTGCACAAGAACATTGCCTACTTCGCCGCGGGGCGGAGCTCGTTCCTCGACGGCGGCATCTTCCTCTACGGCCTGAATCCCCAGACGGGCCAGGTGGTCCACAGCCGCCGGGTCTACGGCCCGTTCGACAAGGCCACGGGGTTCCCGGCCACGAGCCACGCGGGCTCCAAGGCCGACATCCTGGTGACCGACGGGCGCCTGCTGTACATGAGGCACAGGGCCTTCAACCCCGACCTCACGGCCGCCGCGGCCCGCCCGCATCTGCTCCCGTCGGCAGGCTTCCTCGACCGCACGCCCCAGCACAGGACGTACTGGACGATCGCCACGGGGTTCGCGGGCAAGACCGGGGTCAGGGGCGCGTCCGGCGACATCCTCGTGACGGACGGCAAGGACCTCTACGAGGTGCAGGGATTCCCGGTGCAGCGCCACTCCTACTTCGACCCTCGTGTGAGGGGCTACAAGCTGCTCGCGGGAACCGTGCAGGTGAGCCGCGGCCCCGCTGCGGCGCCGGCGGGCAAGAAGAAGCGGCGGGGGCGCGGCGCCGCAGCGGCCAGGCCAGTGCCCAGGTGGAGCGTCGATGTCCCCCTCGCCGGCAAGGCGATGGTCCTGGCGGGCGACGTCGTCTTCGTCGCGGGCACGCCGGCATACTTCCCTCCCGACCATCCCGCCGCGAAGTACGAAGCGGCCCACGCAGGCAAGCTCGGAGGCGTGCTGTGGGCCGCCTCCGCCGCGGACGGCAAGAAGCTGGCGGCGCACAAGCTCGCCGCCGCGCCGTGCTGGGACGGCCTGGCCGCCGCGAACGGCCGCCTGTTCGTGTCCCTCAGGAACGGCACGGTACAGTGCTGGCGCTGACCCCGAAACAGGAGGCAGGCATCGTGCGATCTCATCCGTTGCGCAGGCTCGTGGCAGGCGTGTTGCTCGCGGCCGTCGGGTTGCCCATGGGCGCCGCGTACGGCGGTGAGGCGTCGGCGGTCCTCGAGGCCGCCGGCGTCCAGGGCGGGCTCGTCGTGCACATCGGCTGTGGGGACGGACGGCTCACGGCGGCGCTGTGTGCCAACGAGCGCACCCTCGTCCACGGCCTCGACGCGGACGCCAGGCAGATCGAGGCGGCGCGGAAGCACGTCGTGTCGCGCGGCCTCCACGGCCGCGTCTCGGTCGAGGCGTTCGACGGCAAGCGGCTGCCGTACGTGGACAACCTGGTGAACCTGCTCGTCGCGGATGCGCTCGGTGACGTGCCGATGGCCGAGGTGATGCGCGTGCTCGCGCCGCGCGGCGTGGCGCTGATCGGCGGCAAGAGGGCCGTCAAGCCCTGGCCCGAGGACATCGACGAGTGGACCCACTTCCTGCACGACGCGTCCGGCAACGCGGTGGCGAAGGACGCGCGCGTGGGCTCGCCCCGAGGGATCCAGTGGACGGCTGGGCCGAAGCGGACGCGCGACCACGACGCCCTGGCCAGCATGAGCGCGATGACGACCAGCGCGGGGCGGCTCTTCTGCATCTTCGACGAGGGGCACACCTCGCTGATGCACCGGCCGCCGAAGTGGCGGCTCGTGGCGCGCGACGCCTTCAACGGCGTGCTGCTGTGGAAGCGCGAGATCCCCACGTGGGTGACCCACCTGTGGTACTTCCGCTCGGGGCCGGCCCAGCTCCCCCGCAGGCTCGTCTCCGTCGGCGACCGCGTCTACGTCACCCTCGGGCTCGACGCGCCCGTCTCGGCGCTCGACGCCGCGACGGGCAAGACGCTGCGCGTCTTCGAGGGCTCCGCGAAGACCGAGGAGATCGTCCACCACGACGAGACGCTCCTCGCCGTCGTCGGGGACCCCGCCGCCTTGAACGCCGAGGCCCCGAAAGTCTTCGGATACTGGGAGCTCAGCGTCAAGCGCGAGCCGACCGTCGCCAAGGCCATCGTCGCCTACGACGCCGACACGGGCGCCGTGCGCTGGAGGAAGGCCGACAAGAGCCTCGCATACATCGCCCCGCTCTCGCTCGTCGCCTCCGGCGACGCCGTCCTGTTCCTCGACAGCCAGAGCCTCCACTGCGTCGGCCTGGCCGACGGCCGCGAGCGGTGGACGGCGCCGTATCCGACCGAGGGACTCTTCGTGCGGAACTACGCGCCGACCGTCGTGGCCTGCGACGGCGTCGTGATGTGCCTGACCTGGGACCGCCTCCACGCCTTCGCGATCGCCGACGGCAGGAAGCTCTGGGAGCACAAGGGCTCGATCGGCTTCGCCTCGCCCGGCGACCTGTTCGCCATCAAGGGCCTCGCCTGGACCAACCCGCACACGGCCTCGATCTGGCGGGGCAACAGACGTGGCAACGACGGGAAGATCAAGACGGGCGTCCCCATCCCCAGGGACAGCTTCATCGGCGACGGCGCGAAGGAGCTCTGGGGCGTGGACATCCACACCGGCGAGGTGAAGAAGCGCCTGCCGCGCGCCAAGCTGCTCCCCGGCGGCCACCACGCGCGCTGCTACCGCAACAAGGCGACCGAGCACTTCCTCATCTGCGGCCGACGCGGCCTCGAGTACATCGACGTCGTCGGCGAGGAGCACGTCAACAACTGGTGGGTGCGGGGCCTCTGCCAGTACGGAGTCATGCCTGCCAACGGCTACACCTACGTCCCGCCCGACCCCTGCCAGTGCTTCAACCTCATCAAGGTCAACAGCCTGCTCGCCCTCTCGGCCGCCAGCTCGCTCGACGGCGCGCCTGCCGGCAGCGCGCCCGCGCCCGAACGAGGCCCGGCCTACGCCGACGTCGCCAAGCGCGCGCCCGCGCCGGCTGCCAATCGGCAATCGGCAATCGCAAATCGCAAATCCCTCGCCTGGCAGCCGCCGCTCTACCCACCCAACCCGGACGAGTGGCCCACCTTCCGCGGCAACGTCACCCGCAGCGGCTCGACCCGGTCCCGCGTGCCCGCCGAGCCCAAGGAGCTCTGGCGAGCCCCGATCGCGGGGAGGCTCACCCAGCCGGTCGCGGCGGATGGGAAGCTCGTGCTCTGCTCGAAGGACGCCTGCACCGTCCATTGCCTCGACGCCGCGACGGGCAAGGGCCTCTGGCAGTTCGCCGCCGGCGGGCGTGTGGACTCGCCGCCGACGCTCACCGACGGCCTGTGCGTGTTCGGCTGCGGCGACGGGTCGGTCTACTGTCTGCGGGCGTCGGACGGCGCGCTGGCCTGGCGGTCGCGCGCCGCCGGGGTGGACAGGCGGGTGGTCGCCGACAGCCGGCTGGCGTCGGTGTGGCCGGTGAGCGGCAGCGTGCTCGTGCTGGACGGCGTCGTCTACTTCGCGGCGGGGCGGTCGTCGTACCTGGACGGCGGGATTCGCCTGTTCGGCCTCGACGTGCGCTCGGGCGAGAAGCTGCACGAGGCCACGGTCGCGACCGTGCCTGGGGAGCTCGGCAGGCGCGGCCCGCCGTCGGACGGCGCGCTGCCCGACGTGCTGGTCTCGGACGGCTCGGGGATCAGCATGCGACACCTACAGTTCGACCGGGAGCTGAAGCTCCAGGGCCGCTCGCCGGGCAGGACGCTGTTCTCCTCGACGGGCCTGCTGGAGGACACCTGGGCCCATCGCCAGACCTGGCGCCTCGGTCGTGCGCGGGGGGCCGCCGCCTCGAAGTCCAAGCTCATCGCGTTCGACGCCGACCGCGCCTACGGCGTGATGAACCCCTACACGTGGCTGAAGCGCACGGCGGCCATGTGGCCAGCCGGCCACGACGGCCACCTCCACCAGAAATACTCCCGCTACGCCGCCGAGCAGTTCCCCATCGGCGTGAAGATCGCCGCCACGAGGAGCGGCGCCCCCGCGGCGTCGCGAGACAAGCGAAGGGGCAAGGGCAGGCAGCCGGCCCAGAAGGATGTCTGGTCGGTCGAGCGGGCCGTCCAGCCGCGCGCCATGGTGCTGGCGGGCGACACGCTCTTCCTGGCCGGCTGGCGCGACGCGGTGGCGGTCCAGGAGGGGACCGGCCGGCCCCTCGACCCCGACAACGCCTATCCCAGGCCCGCGTTCCTGTGGGTCCTCTCGACGGCCGACGGCAAGACCGTGGCGGAGCACAAGCTCGACTGCGAGCCTGTCTTCGACGGCCTGATCGCCGCCTACGGCCGGCTCTTCCTGTCGATGCAGGACGGCAGCGTGCGCTGCTTTGGCGGCTCGAAGTAACGACTCCGCGGTACACGCACCGCGCTCAGACACTGCGAGAGGCATCCGGATACCCCGACAAGTGCGTTGCCTTGCGCTCCTGGTGGTGTCTTGACGTCTCGTGCCGCTGCACGCCGCCTCGAAGGAGGCCAGAATGAGCCAGGCTTTCCCCGCGAAGCTGCCCCTGGAGAAGCCGACGGGCCGCAAGCTCAGCGCGGCCATGGAGCGGCTGTACGACGTTTGGAACCCCCATGAGGACCGCGGCAACGAGTTCTTCAGCAACTTCAAGTTCTCGCCGCTCGAGGGCTTCTCCCGCGAGCCCAATGTCTCCCGCCGCGATCCGTCCAAGGTGATCCGGATCAACGGGACGTACTACGTCTGGTACACCTGCCGCCGCACCGAGGGGCCGCCGGTCGGGCCGGAAGAGGCCACCGACACCATCCCGTCGAGGGATTGGGATCTGGCGGAGGTCTGGTACGCCACCAGCAAGGACGGCTTCCGCTGGGAGGAGCAGGGCCCGTCGGCCCGACGCCCGCCGAAGGGCGAGTTCGGCTGGCGCTCGAACTGCACGCCGGACATCCTGGTCTGGAAGGGCCGCTACTACCTCTACTACCAGGTCTACGACGCGATCATCGAGGGCGGGGACACCTGTCCCGTGACGATGGCGGAGGCCCCGTCGCCCGACGGCCCGTGGACCGCGCTCGGCCGGCCCATCGTGGAGCCCGGCGCGCCGGAGGACTGGGACTGCGGGTGTATCCACGACCCCTACCCGCTGATCTACCAAGGCAGGATCTGGCTCTACTACAAGGGCTCGCCCGGGATGAAGCGCGGGGGCGAGAACATCATCCGCGCCCAGGGCGTCGCCATCGCCGAGCACCCCGCAGGCCCGTTCACCAAGTCGCCGCTGAACCCCGTGCTCAACTCCGGTCACGAGACCTGCCTGTGGCCCTACAGAGACGGCATCGCCGCCCTCGTCAGCCTCGACGGCCCCGAGAAGAACACCATCCAGTTCGCACCCGACGGCCTGAGCTTCGAGATGAAGGCGCTGACCCAGGTGCCGCCCATTGCCCCCGGGCCTTTCGTGGCCGACGCCTTCGCCGACAACGGCGACGGCCGGGGCTTCACCTGGGGCCTCTGCCACATCGGCCCCGACGGCGGCAGGAGGGAGTCGATCCTCGCGCGGTTCGACTGCGACCTGAGCCGCGACGTGGACCGCCCGCTCTTCAAGCGCAACAACCTGCGCTTCGACGAGGCCACCTACTTCCAGCGCGTGCTCGCCCTCCCCGAGCATCTGCGCAAGACGATCCTCAGCGAGCGCGAACGGGTAGACAAGGACACCATCGCTAAGGGGACCGACCGATGAGATGCGACGTTGCGGTGTGGCTGGCGATCGCGGCCCTCGCAGCGGCCATGCCCGCCCGGGCCGTCGAGCTGTGGGTCTCGCCCGAGGGCGATGACGCCAACCCCGGCACGCGGGCGAAGCCGCTGAGGGCCTTCCACGCGGCCCAGAAGCGGGTGCGGGCGATCCAGGGTCGGGGCGTTGCTCCCATCACCGTCCGCTTCACGGCCGGCACCCACTATCTGCCCGAGACGGTGGTGTTCACCGAGGCCGACTCGGGCGGCAAGGATGCGCCGGTCACCTACGCCGCGGCGCCCGGGGCGACCGCGGTCATCAGCGGCGGGCAGCCGCTCCAACTCGACTGGAGGCCCCACAAGGACGGCATCATGCAGGCGAGGGTGCCGGAGGGCTTCACGTCGGATCAGCTCTTCGTGGATGGCGCGCGGCAGCACATGGCCCGCTTCCCGAACTACGATCCCAAGGCGCAGTACTTCCAGGGCTTCTCGGCCGACTGCACGTCGCCGAAGCGCGTGGTGGGGTGGGCCGATCCCGCCGGCGGCTTCGTCCACGCCATGCACCGCAGCCTGTGGGGCGACATGCACTGGCGCATCACGGGCAAGACGGGCGACGGCAAGCTCCAGATGGAGGGCGGCTGGCAGAACAACCGCCAGATGGGCGCCCACAAGAAGTACCGCTTCGTCGAGAACATCCTCGAGGAGCTCGACGCGCCCGGCGAGTGGTTCCTCGACGGCAAGAAGGCCATCCTCTACTTCTACCCGCCGAAGGGCATGGACCTGGGCCAGGCCAGGGTGGAGGCGGTGCGCCTGCGCCACCTCGTCGAGTTCCGCGGCGACCGGGGCAAGCCGGTCCGCCACATCGCGCTGCGCGGGCTGACCTTCACCCACGCGGCTCGGACCTTCATGGAGAACAAGGAGCCGCTGCTGCGCAGCGACTGGACGACCTACCGCGGCGGCGCGATCTTCTTCAACGGCGCCGAGGACTGCGCCCTCCGCGACTGCGCGATCGACCAGGTCGGCGGCAACGCCGTGTTCGTCAACCAGTACAACCGCCGCATCGCGATCGTCGGCTGCCACATCTCCGACGCAGGCGCCAGCGCCGTCGCCTTCGTCGGCGACCCGAAGGCCCTGCGCTCGCCGCTCTTCGAGTACCACCAGACCCAGACCCTCGCGAAGATGGACAAGACACCAGGGCCGAAGACGCCCAACTACCCGGCCGACTGCCTCGTCGAGGACTGCCTGCTCGTCCGCAACGGCCGCGTCGAGAAGCAGACGGCGGGCGTCAACCTCTGCATGGCCGAATCCATCACCATCCGCCACTGCTCCATCTACGACTGCCCGCGGGCCGGCATCAACATCTGCGACGGCGCCTTCGGCGGACACCTCATCGAGCTGTGCGACGTCTTCGACACCGTCAAGGAGACCGGCGACCACGGCTCGTTCAACTCCT
>CBFDBL010000225.1:0-8781 GCA_965603035.1 uncultured bacterium | reverse complement strand
AAGTTCCGCACCGCCATTCGCGCGAAGCTCATGAAGCGCGGCGGCCCGGGCTACCAGCAGCCCGACGAGACCACCTTCCCGCCCGTCCGCGACGTCGTCCGCATGACCGAGGCCGTCGAGGCCATCCCCTGCGCGACCTGGCTCGACGGCACCCGGGCAGGGGAGGAGGACGCGGGCAAGCTCGCCGACTGGTTCCTCGGCCTCGGCTGCCTGGCCTACAACATGGTGCCCGACCGCAACTGGAACCTCGCGGACCCCGCGGAGCGGGAGCTGAAGGTCCGCAAGCTCGGCGAGGCCGTCGCCGCCGCCCGCGAGCGCGACCTCATCTTCAGCGTCGGCACGGAGATGAACAACTACGGCCAGAAGTTCGTCGACACCTTCGACGCGCCCGAGCTGCGGCCCTTCTGGGGCGACTTCCGCGACGGCGCCACCATCCTCTACGGCCACACCCTCTGTCAGCGCGCGCTCGGCAAGGGCCGCATGAGCCCCTGGGCCCGCCACACCTTCGGCGACGACCGCGCCCGCGCCAACGGCTTCTACCTGGAGGTCGGCCGCCTGGGCTTCCCGCCCCACGCCGCCCGCGCCGCTCTCGCCGAGCTGCCCGAGGAGTGTAGCACGAGGGACATTATCGGAGCGTTGTGAGTCGGCGGCCCCACACCGGGTGAGGACCGCACAAGGAGGCCGTGACATATGCACCAGGATTCTGTCAGCGGATTCGGCAGGACGACGGCCCGCCTGACCCTCGGCATGCTTGCAGTCGCCGCCGTCGCCTGCGGCGCGGGGCTGCCCGGTGACCCGAAGGCGCGTGCCGCCGAGATCGTGCGCGCGGCCGGCGCGAGCGGCGGGCTGTGCGTGCACCTTGGCTGCGGCGACGGGCGGCTCACCGCCGAGCTGTCGAGCGGCGGCCGCTTCCTGGTCCACGGCCTGGATCGCGAGCGGGCGGCTGTCGAGAAGGCCCGCACGCTCCTCCGGGAGCGCGGCCTGTACGGGCAGGTGTGGGCCGAGCGCTACGACGCGGCGCGGCTCCCCTACGCGGAGCATCTGGTGAACCTGCTTGTGGCCGAGGACCTGCCGCGTACGGGCGTCCCGCTCGCCGAGGTGATGCGGGTGCTGTGTCCGGGTGGCGTGGCGTGGGTGGGCGGCAAGGCTCTGCGCAAGCCGTGGCCGAAGGAAATGGACGAGTGGGGGCACCCGCGCCACGGCCCCGACGGCAACGCCGCCTCGGGTGACCGCCTGGTGGGTCCGCCGCGACGCGTTCGCTGGGTCGCCGGCCCGATGCACGAGGTGAGCAACATGGTGACGGCCGGCGGGCGTCTCTTCTACGCCGGCCTGATTGCTCGCGATGCCTTCAACGGCCTGCGCCTGTGGGAGACGGGACTCGAGCCCACGCCGATGCGACTCGGCTACCCCGCCACGGCTATGCCGGGGAGCGTAGTGCCCGTGGCGGCGGGTGGTCGCGTCTACGTGGTCACGCACAAGCGGCTCCAGGCGCTCGACGCCGCGACGGGGCGTCCCGTGCGGAGCTACCCTGAGGCCGGCACCCCGCGCGCGATCCTCTGCGATGACGGCGTGCTGATCGCCGCCGACGCAAGCTCGGTGAAGGCGCTGGACGCGCAGAGCGGCAAGCTCCTGTGGGCGCACGCGGCGCAGGAGCCCGGCGGGCTCGTCGCCGGTGGCGGGGGGGTGTTCCTGCTCCAGGGCAGCGTGCGGCGCGGCGGCACCCGCGCCATCGTCAAGCTCGACCGCGGCAGCGGCAAGCCGCGATGGGAGCGAGAAGGCTATCCGTGGGCGGCCAAGGTCCGCCGCACGTCGCACCACGGCGGGCTCCTCGTCTGCGAGGTGTCCACGCTCAACAACGACCGGCCAGGCAACGGCATCCGCGTGCTCGCCGACGCGGACGGGTCCGTGTTGTGGCAGCGTGACTACCAGCCAGGCATGAGCCACTACATGCAGGCGCGGGCCATGCACGTCGGCGGCCTCGTGTGGGTACTGCACAAACGGAGCTGGGAGGCGCTCGACGCCAGGGACGGCACGGTGAAGAAGACGCTGCCGGCGCTCGCGGCGCACTGCTACCCGCCCGTGGCCACACCGAGGTTCCTCCTCGCCGGCGAGATGGGCTTCACCGACATCGCGACGGGCCTCACCGACGCCAACCGCATGACGAAGGGCGCCTGCGGTCGCGACGCCGGCTTCATCCCCGCCAACGGCCTGCTCTACTGCGCGCCGAAGCACTGCGCCTGCTATCCCATGCTCCAGGGCTACGTGGCGATGGCGCCCGCCGCGGCGGCCGCCGCGCCGGGCCTCCGCCTCGCCCTCGAGCGCGGGCCGGCCCTCGGCGCCGTCGCGCCCTCGGCGACGCAGGCCGCGCCCGACGAGTGGCCCTGCTACCGCGCCGACCCCTGGCGCAGCGGCAGCAGCGCCGCCGCCGTCCCCGCCAGCCTCGACGTCCTCTGGACGGCGGAGCTTGGTGGATGGCCTCGGGGGCCGCTGGTGCGGGACTGGCGGGAGAACCCGTTCGTCCGCGGCCCGCTCACCCCGCCGGTCGTCGCCGGTGGGCTGGCGGTCGTGGCGCGGCCCGACGCGCACCAGGTGGTGGCGCTCGACGCGCGAACGGGCAAGCGGCGGTGGGACTTCACGGCCAACGGCCGGGTGGACACGCCGCCGACGCTGTTCGCCGGCCTGTGCCTGTTCGGGACCCGCAGCGGGTGGGTCACCTGCCTGCGCGCGTCGGACGGTGCGGTGGCGTGGCGTCTGCGGGCCGCGGCGAGCGAGGAGCGGATCGTGTCGTTCGGCCAGCTCGAATCGCCGTGGCCGGTGCCGGGGAGCGTGCTGGTGGTGGACGGCGTGGCCTATGCCGCGGCGGGGCGCCACCCGCTGGCGGACGGGGGGATCCTGGTCCTCGCGGTCAACCCACAGAGCGGGCAGGTGGCCTGGGCGAAGCGCATCGCCAGCCTGCCGATGACGAACTTCTACGGCGGCGCGGGCCTCGAGTTCGACCCCTTCGACCTGCTCGTCACCGAGGACCGGCGCGCGGCGCCCGCCGACGGGCCGGGCTTCATCACCCTGTCGCGGTGGCGCATCGATCGCGGGACGGGCGAGGTCGGGGTGGCCTGGAAGAGCGGCTTCGCCTGCTACCGCACGGGCGGCGCCGGCGTGATGGCGCCTCGCGGCCTGTGGACCTATGGCCCGCGGATGGACTACATCCCCTCCGGCCCGAAGCCAGGGAAGCCCGACTACGTCCACTCGGCCCCGCGGCCGCTCATGGTCTTTCGCGACAGCATGCTCATCGGCAGCAGCGACGGTCAGCGTCGCCTGTTCCGCAGGGACTTCACGGCGGCGCAGGTGGCGGCGTTCGCCGACACCTGGTTCAACCAGCGTCACGTCCCCCGGCGCCGTGGCCAGAAAGGCGCCCGCAACCGCAGCGAGCGGCTCTCCGCGGGCGCGGCGTGGTCCATCGACGCCTTCACCAGTGGGCCGGGCGGCCAGGGGATCGGCGCGATGGCGCTCGCCGCCGACACCGTGTTCGTCGCGGGGAAGGCGGGGCGGCTGCTGGCCCTGGCCGCCAGCGACGGGAGGAAGCTCGCCGAGCGCGAGCTGCCCGCCCCCGTCTGGGACGGCCTGGCCGCAGCCTACGGCCGGCTCTACGTCGCCACGCGCGACGGCCGCCTGCTCTGCCTCGCCAGCAAGTGATCGGACCGCACGATGGCCCGAACGGCCTGGCACATCGCCGCTCTCGCACTCGGCAGCCTCGCGCTGGGCGCCGAGCACCGCAGGTACGACTGCGGGGAGGCCGGCACGCCCGCGGCCAAGGGCTATGTCCGCCTCGCCATCGCCGACGACTACACGAAGGACAAGGGATACGGCTTCGTCCCCTCGAAGGGCCGCCACGAGCGGGGCTGGCGCCGCAGGGGCCGCCACAAGGACCCGCGGCTCGACACCTTCGTCTTCGACGACGGCGGGCTCACATTTCTCCACGACCTGCCCAACGGCCGCTACCTGGTGTCGCTGGCCTGCGGCGACGCGCAGTACGGCGGCAGGCTCTCGGTCCGGCTCAACGGGGCGCAGCGTGTGCCCCTGACGACGACGCAGCCGGGCGGCTTCATCGTGCTGGCCGAGCACAGGGTGACGGTGGACAGCGGCCAGCTCCGCGTCGAGGTCGGCGCCCACGGGCGGCTGTGCTATCTCGAGATCGAGCCGGCGACCGACGCGAAGAAGGGCTCCGCCGACCCCGCACGAACCGTTCGCTTCATCAGGGGGAAGCCTGTGCCGCCTACCCCGTCCATTGACCACATTCTGCCGAAGGGCGAGTTCGCGGTCGGCCGCGACGACTACGGCGACGTCGTCCGCATCGACCTCGGGCGCATCCGCGACTGGACGAAGGTCCCCGGGATCAAGCACCATTGGCCCGTGCTGGGGCCGAACGGCGAGACGCGTTGCTTCCATCCCGTCCTCTCCCACGTCCGCGACGTGGACGGCGACGGGCGTCTCGACCTGTTCCGCGTGATCATCAACCGGCCGCACGCGCAGGTCGCACGCTTCGATTGGGACGGTCGGCTCGTGTGGGAGAGCGAGCGGCTCGCCCCCTGCTGCGGCGACGAGAGCGGCGTGCCCGTCGAGGACCTCGACGGCGACGGGGCCTTCGAGTGCGTGCTGAGCCAGTGGGCGGCGGTCTACTGCATCGATGCGGCCACGGGCGCCACCAGGTGGAAGGCCGACCTCGACAAGGGCGGCCACCCCGGCCCGGGGAGCTGGGACTACCCGATGGTGGTCGGCCACTTCGCCGACCGGCGGACGTGGGCCGTCGTCGTGCGCGCCGGCCTGAAGGTCCACTGCTTCGGCCCCGGAGGCAAGCCGCTGTGGACGCGATCGCTGAAGGGGCACACCTACGGCCACGAGCTGGACCGCTACGACATCGACGGCGACGGCCTCCACGAGATCTTCATCGGGCGCAACGGCAACACCACGGCGCTACGCGGCGACGGCACGCTGCTGTGGGAGGACACCACCCAACGCAACCACACCGACTTCTTCGCCTTCGGCGACCTCGACGGCGACGGCCGCTGCGAGGCCGTCTACGACCACGACGGTTGCGGCGGCAGGGGCCCGCTCTACGTCGTCGATGCCCTCACGGGGAAGCGGGAGCGGAGCATCGACTACCGCCGCGACGGGCTCGCCCACGCCCAGGCCATCGCCTGCGCCGACTTCCGCCCCGACCTGCCCGGCCTCGCGCTCGCCCTCGTGGACAAGGCCCGCATGATGCTGCTCTACGATGCCAGGGGGAAGCTGCTCTGGAAGCGCGCCGTGCCGACCTCGCTCGTCACCAAGGCCGACTGGGACGGCGACGGCGCGCCCGACATCCTGACCTTCACCGTCGGCGTCAACGTCGACCCCGCCTTCTCGGTGTGGAACGGCCGGGGCGAGCGCCTCTTCGCCATGTCGTGGCTGCCCGCCCCCACGCGGAGCCACGCCACGATGTGCGCGCCGACCCTCGGCTTCGACGGCTTCCGCGACCTCGATGGCAACGGCCGCGCCGACCTCCTCGTCGGCTTCGGCCCCTGGAACTTCGGCCAGCCCCAGCACCTGTTCCTGATGGAGGCTCCCGCGGGGAGATAGGCATGCTCTCGATCACGAGCGACTACAAGACCAGCACAGGCTGCCCCGAGCCCTACCTGCGGCGGATCGCCGAGGCGGGGTTCAGCCACGTCCACTGGTGCCATCAGTGGAACACCGATTTCGTCTACGCGGCGCCCGAGGTCGCGCAGATCGAGGCGTGGCTTCGCGACTTCGGCCTCCAGCTCATCGACCTCCACGGCTCGGTCGGCCCCGAGAAGAACTGGGGCTCGCCACGCGAGCACGAGCGGCTGGCGGGGGTCGAGCTGGTCGCCAACCGCGTGGAGATGGCCGGCCGCCTCGGCGGCGACGCGGCGATCATGCACCTGCCCGGCAAGGACGAGGACGACCCCGAGGAGGCCTACTGGGAGCGGATGTGGCGCTCCCTCGACGCCCTCGCGCCCGTCGCGCGGCGCTGCGGGGTCCGGATCGCCATCGAGAACGGGAAGTTCGACGACATCGGGCGCGTCTTCGACCGCTACGGGCCCGACTACGTGGGCCTGTGCTACGACGCGGGCCACGGCAACCTCATCGCCGACGGCCTCTGCCGCCTCGAGCGCGTGCTCGACCGCCTCGTCTCCATCCACCTCCACGACAACGACGGCGAGGGCGACCAGCACAAGCTCCTCTTCTCAGGCACCGTGGCCTGGCCTCGCCTCGCCGCCCTCCTCGCCCGCTCGCCCTACGCCAAGCCCATCAGTATGGAATGCACGATGGCGCGCTACGAGGACTGGGACGAGACGGCCTTCCTCGCCCGCGCCCGCGAGACCGGTCTCGCCTTGGCCCAGATGGCCCGCCAGGCGGCCGGGGCGGGCAATTGACATAGCGCATATGATAGTCTATACTATATAAGAGCAGCAACGCTGCCCCAGGAGGCCCCGAGATGAAGCGGATCAGCGCCCTCACGATGCGGCGTAAGTTCGGCCATTACCTCGACTTGGTGGCCGAGAAAGGGGAGACGGTCGTGATCGAGCGGGGGCACCGCCCCATGGTGGCTCTGATCCCCGCCGACAAGGTCGAGGACTACGAGCGGTTCGTGGTCGGCCGCGAGCGTCGCGAGGAAGCGGCCCGGCGGATGGACGAGCTGCGTGCCAAGCTCGGCGAGCGGCTGGGCAGCGTGGACGTGGTGGCGCTCGTGCGAGAGATGCGGGACAGCCGATGACCGTCGTCGATGCGTCCGTGATCCTCAAGTGGTTCCTACCCGACGAGCCTGGCACCGAGCAGGCATTGGCACTGCGCTACGCCCACCTCAGCGGGCTCCAGCGCATCGCCGCCCCCGCTCTGCTGCTCTACGAGGTGGCCAACACCCTGGGGCGCACGCTGCGCTTGACCGAGGACGAGGCTGAGACGGCCTTCGAGACACTCGAGGCAACCCAGCTCACCTTCTACGTGCCAGGGCTCCCGGACCTCCAGCGGGTCGTCGAGCTGATGCGAGCGGCGGGGATCTCCGCGTACGATGCCGCCTACGTGGCGCTCGCCGAGAGGCTCGAAGCGGACTTCGTGACGGCCGATGGGAGGCTGGTGAGGAAGCTCGCGGCCGTGGAGCTGGCGTGCGGCGTGCGGGCGCTCTGACGGACGGCGGGCGGTCGCCCTGCCTCGCGGGGCCGAGCCGATGAGCGAGCAGCCAAGGACGACGCGGCGCGCGCGGCGGGGGCTGTTCCTGCCGGCGTGCCTGGTCGCGCTCGCGGCGGCGGCGGGTGGCTCGGGCTCGCCTGGGGGCTGGCGCGGCGCGAGCGAGACGGCTGGCGCGACGCGCTGGCGCGAGCGGCACGAGCCTTCTACCCCCTCATCGCGCTCCTGCTCATCCCCGCGCACCACTGGCTCGGGCTGCGCCTGACGCTCGGCCCGGTGTTCCTGCTCGTGGCGTGTGGGGCCATGTGTGCGGCCGTCGCGGTGTGGCTGCTGCGGCCGCGGCTCGACGGGCGCGCGGCGCGGATCCTCTTCTCGACGGGGGGCGCGTGGGGGCTGAGCGCGGCCTACATCGCCGTGTTCTCCACCCTGTTCCTGCTCCAGTACCACGCCTTGCACCTGGGGTTCGCGGATTCGGGCTCCTTCGCCGAGGCGGTCGGCCACGCGAGCCGCGGCGGGCCGCTGCGGTCGAACTGGCAGGCGAGCGGGGTCATCTTCGAGCTGCACCCCACGCTGGTGCTCGTGCCCATTTCCTACCTCTACCGGCTCTGGCCGCGCCACGAGCTGCTGCTGGTGCTCCAGAGCGCGGGGCTCGGGCTCGGCGGGGTGGCGGCGTACCTGCTCGGGAAGGCGGTGCTGCGGGACCGCTTCGCCGCGTGGTGCCTGGCCGCCGCCTACCTGCTGGCGCCGACCACGGCGTTCGTGAACCTGCCTCTGAGCTACGGCTTCCGGCCCATGGCGCTCCTGCCGCCCGCGCTGCTGTGGGCTCTGTGCTTCCTCGAGCGCCGCCAGATGCCGTGGTACTGGCTCTTCGCGTTCCTGGCGCTCTACATCAAGGAGACGGCGGCGCCGGTGCTCGTGATGCTGGCGGTGGTCGGCCACGTGCTGGCGCATCCGCTCGACACGCTGGGCTACGTGCTGGGGCAGCGGGTGAAGGTGTTCTTCCTCCTCCACCTCCTGGTGCCGGTGCTGGGGGCCTGCCTGCTGAGTCCGCTGGCGAGTCTGACGTGGGCCGCGAGCTTCGCCACCCTGGCGCTGTCGCACTACTACGGGAAGTACATCATCCTGATCGGGGCGCAGCCGCCTGCTCCGCTCGCCGCTCTACGCGCCCGTCCTCGCCCGCGACGGGTTCCTGCTCTTCCAGCGCGAGGCGGAGGGCGGCCTGCGCGAGGCCTACCTGCTTGACGCGGAGCCGACGGCCCGCTACCGTGTCGCCAGGCGGGCGGCGGGCCCTGCGACGCTGCTCGGCTACGACGCGACCGCGACGCCCGCGGGGCTCGCCCTCGCGCTCTACTGGCGCTGCGAGGCCGCCACGGCGGAGGACTGCGCGGTCAGCCTCCGGCTCCGCACCGACGGCGAGGAGGCCCTCTGGCGCCACCTGCCGTGCGACGGCGTGCTGCCGACGTGGATGTGGCGGCCGGGCCAGATCGTCGTGACCCGCACCAGCGGGCGGTCGACGTCCGGCGTCATCTGGATGGGAATCGTCACCACCGCCAACACGCCGAACAGGATCACCAGGATCACGCCGACGGTGACCTTGAC
>CBFDBL010000224.1:0-8795 GCA_965603035.1 uncultured bacterium | reverse complement strand
AGCCCATCACGTGCGGGTTATGCTGGTCGGACATGATCACGAGCAGATGCGGTCGCTTGGCCATGGGTTACTTCCTGAACTTGCCGGCGTCGTACTTCCGCCAGAACTCGTCGGGCGACAGGAGCTTCTTGGGATCCCAGCCGATCTGGCGCAGGCTCTTCATGCTGCGGACGACGTTGGTCCCCCTGATCGCGTGTCTGGCTGGGAAGCACAAGACGGTCAAGCTCATGTCCTGGAGGGGCGTCAGGTCCCTGACCGGCGTGTCGCCGCAGTCTAGCACCGCCAGCGGCATGCCCTTGAGCGGCCCCAAATCGCTGACCTGCGTGCGGTGAAGGGTGAGCTTCCTCAACTTGAGCCCAGCGAGAGGCGCGAGGTCCGCCACACCCGTGCCGTAGAGGATGAGGACTTCGAGAGGGAGTCCCGCAAGGGGACTCAGATCCGTGAAGCGGGTGCAGTTGTGCATATCCAGATGCTCGAGCGGCGTGTCCTTCAGTGGGCTTAGGTCGGCTATGCGGGTGTGGTCGCAGGTGAGATGGGTGAGCGGGGCGTCGCGAAGGGGGCTGAGGTCGGTGACCCTGGTGAAGGAGATCTTCAGACGGGTGAGCGGAGCACCCTTCAGGGGGCCGAGGTCGGCCACTGCAGTCTCCTGGATCTCCAGTTGCCTCAACGGCATGCCTCGGAGCGGCGTGAGGTCGCTCAGACCCTTGTGCTTGGCGACCGCGAGCCTGGAAATCGGGAGGCCCTCCAGAGGATCGAGCCACCGCACCTCGCCTCCCCCGATCTTCACGGCGAGCGGCCCGTCGCCCAGGGTGTGGACGGACAGAGGGGCATCGCGCCCGTAGATCTCCTTGAGTTTCGCCGTGGTGCGGTGGGCCCTGGTCTGAGCAGGCAGGTCGCGCACCGAGGGCCAGAAGGCCGTCACAGCGATGCGTGCGACGGCGCGGCCCAGCTTCCGCCGCACGGCGGCCTTGACTGCTGCCGGGACCGCTGCCTGTGGCTCCACGAGAGACAGGGCCCGACTGAAGGCCCTCTCGGCGTCAGGATAACGCCTGGCGTCGAAGAAAGCATCGCCGGCGGCGATGAGCGTCCGCCAGTCGTTGGTCCGATCGGCGCGCGCGAGCAGGGCCTCGTAGTCTCGAAGCTGCCCGCTCTTCGTCAACACGGTGTCCAGCAGGGCCTTGGAGAGGTCGTGTCTTGGCTCCTGTCGCAGGGCCTCCTCGAGATGCTCCCGCGCCGTGGCAAGGTCGCGCTTCTGACAGGCGACGAAGCCACGGGCATAGTATCCCCAGGGACCATCGGGCATAACCGCCACGCCGAGATCCGCGCGGGTCTGTGCCACGGCGTAGCGTCCTTCATCCGTAGCACGGACTGCTTCTCTGGCGAGGGCTTCGGAGGCGCGCAGCGCGGTGTCGCGGCGCTCTTTCTCGGCAGCGACGGCCTTCCCCTGATTCTCCACGGCGCGGCGCTTGCTGGCCACGGCGAGGTCGCGCTGGCGCTTGAGGCGGATGACGAAGGAAGCGGTGACGGCGATCAGGATCACCGCCGCCGCGGCGACCGAGGCGCTGATGCCCTTGTTCCGCTTCACCAGCTTCACCACGGCCTGAGCGAAGGTGTCGGGGGCGGCGGTGACGCTGCGGCCCTCGAGGTAGAGGGTGATGTCGCGCTGGAGGTCGGTGACCGACTGGTAGCGGCGACTGCGGAGCTTGTGGAGGCACTTCATGGCGATGGCGGAGAGTTCGCGGGGGATGGCACGGCCAGACGTCCGCTGCTCGGGCGGGATGATCTGGCCGTGGGCGGCGTTGGCGAGGACGACGAGCGGGGTAGCGCCCTCGACGGGCTTCTCGCCGGTGAGGATCTCGTAGAGGATGGCGCCGAGCGAGTAGATGTCGGACCGATGGTCGATCTTGTCGAGCTCGCCGTTCGCCTGCTCGGGCGGCATGTAGGCGGGGGTGCCCATGGCCGTGCCGTCGAGGGTGAGCTCGGGCGTGCTGTCGGCGCGGTCGCTGGTGACGAGGTCGGCGGCGCGGATGTCCTCGCGGCCGACGATCTTCGCGAGACCCCAGTCCATGACCAGCACCTCGCCGAAGTCGCCGACCATGATGTTCGCGGGCTTGAGGTCGCGGTGCACCACGCCCCGCGAGTGCGCGAAGGCGACGCCGTCGCAGACCTTGAGGAAGATGTGGAGGAGATCGGAGAGGGAGTGCTCTGGGGCATTCGCTGCGCCCTCACCCGCCCGCGCTGGCTCGCCCGGGGGCGAGCTGCGGCGGGCGCCCTCTCCCGGGGGGAGAGGGCCGGCGGCGCGGATGGCCTGAAGGAGGTCGGCGAGGGAGCGGCCCTTGACGAGCTTCATGGTGAAGTAGAGGGAGCCGTCGGCGGCGCGGTCGAGTTCGTGGACGGGGACGATGTTGGGGTGCTCGAGCTGGCCTGTGACCTGGGCCTCCTCGACGAAGCGGGCGCGACGGGCCGGGTCGTCGGCGGTTTCGGCGAGGATGCGCTTGAGGGCGACGGGCCGGCGGATGTTGCGGTCGATGCACAGGACGATCTCGCCCATGCCGCCGCGGGCGATGTGGCCGCTCTCGACGTAGCGGCCCGCGGCGTCGGCGTCGAGCAGCCGCTGCCAGGCCGCGGACGAGTCGCCGCCGCGCCGCCGCGCCGCTGTCAGGGTCGAGTCGTCCTGCGACGGGACGAGGGTCACGCCCCGGTCGTCGGGCGAGCCGGCGAGGGGGCCTTCGGGCTCAGCCGCGCCGACATGGCGGCCGCAGGCCGGGCAGACCGCCGGGGCGCCGGGCGGCAGGGGCGCCTGGCAGTGGGGGCAGCGGACATGGTTGGGGGGTGGCATCGTCGGCCCTCCTCGCGCCGGGTGGCGGCTCGTAGTCTATCACCGCCGCGTCGGCGAGGCAAGGCGCGGGAGTCGGTGCTCCCTGTTCGCTCGTCGTCGGTGTCCTGCTGTTGCGGCGCCAATCGGTAGCGGGCTGCCGACTCCGGGCGGCGATCGGAAGCGGACCTCCGATGTCCGATTTGGATCGGCCGATGTCCGATTCGGATCGGCGCTTCCATTGCCGACTTGCGATTGCCGATTTGCGATTGGGGAGAGGAGCGCGCCGTCCGCGGGTCGCCCGGAACCCGGCACCCGGAACCTGGCACCCGGCACCCGGCACCCGGCCCGCGTCAGAGGGCTTTGACGACGATGAGGGTGGCGTCGTCGTGCTGGGGGGCGCCGTCGCAGAAGGCCTCGACCGCGGCCATGACCCGCTCGACGATCTGCTGGGGGCTGGCGTCGCGGCCTGCGGCCCGCAGGGTCTCGGCCAGACGGTCCTCGCCGAACTGCTGGCGGTCGGGGTTCTCGGCCTCGACGATGCCGTCGGTGTAGAGGCAGAAGAGCTCGCCCGGCCCGAGGTCGAACTCGCCTTGCTGTGTGGCCTGCTCGAACTGCGCGTCGGCGGCCAGGCCGACCACCATCCCGCGCACGGGGATGTTGACGGGCCGCGTCTGGGCCATCGGCCAGTGCATGACCGGCATGTGCCCGGCGTTGACCACCTCGACGAGCCCCGTCTTGGGATCGACGATGAGGTAGGCGGCCGAGACGAACATGCCTTTCAGCATGTCCTTGGTAACCAAGGAGTTAGTGCGGACAATGACGTCCTGGGGCGGGGCGCCCTCCTGGGCGGCGAGGCGCAGGATGGAGCGGAACATGACCATGACCATGGCCGCGCCGACCCCCTTGCCGCTGACGTCGGCGCAGACGACGCCGAGGCGGCCGTCGGGCAGGGGGATGAAGTCGTAGTAGTCGCCGCCCACCTCCTGGCAGGGGTCGTAATAGGCTGCAATCTCGAGACCAGGGACCTCGGGGATCTGCTCGGGCAGGAGGTTGTGCTGGATGGCCTGGGCCTTCGAGAGGCCGATCTTGTCCTTGAGCTCCTTGCCCGTCTCGAGGGTCGCCGTGGTGCGCTCGACGGAGACGAACTGCTCGAGCACGGCGAGCAGGCCCTCGGCGCCCTCGCGCTTGCGCATGTACGTAAGTGTAGGGTATGTCAGCACTTCAAACGATGTGAGACACTCCTGGGCGTCGGAGACGAGGACGACGGGGATCGCCGGCCGCCCGAAGGTTGCGACCACCAGCTCGGGGAGCACCGCGTTCGCCCCGGCCCCGGGGTCCGAGGCGCCGAGCACCACGACGTCGGGCGCGCGCTCGCGCACGGCATCGAGCAGGGTCTCGCCCGAGTCGAAGGCCTCGAGCGCGCAGCGATAGCGCAGGCGGAAGTCGGCGAGCAGCTCGGCCGCCCCCTCGTCGTGGTGGAGGAAGTAGACCGAGCCCTGGATCACGGCCTCGTAGATGTCCTGGTCAAGGGCGCCTCGGTCGATGAGCTCCGAGAGGTGGCGCAGGCGCGTCTCCGCCCCCTCGCTGCCCGCAGCGGCCAGCAGCTCGGCTGCCCGGACCACCTCGGGCGGCGAGCTCACCGCGGCATCGAGGCCCGCCGACAGCTCCTCGTCGGGCACGTCGCCCCGGTCGAGCTGGTCGGCGAGAGCCGCCACCTTGCTCTCGAAGTCAGCCGTCTCCGCCCTCTCGGCGTCCTGTGCCATGCGCTCGCCCACCCAATGCAGTGCTCTGGCGTTCCATAGTTAAGTTTGGGCCAGCCTTCGCGCGGTGTCAAAGCCTCGCGCCCCGCCGGCCTGCGTCCGGCGGCCCCGAGCCCGC
Organism: uncultured bacterium; assembly: GCA_965603035.1. Taxonomy (GTDB): domain Bacteria; phylum Planctomycetota; class PUPC01; order DSUN01; family DSUN01; genus CAZDNN01. The sequence goes on along the minus strand of CBFDBL010000224.1, from coordinate 4,099 downwards.
CCCGGACTCGCGGGCGGCGCCTGTGCACGGCCCCCGCGTGGCGAAGGCCCCGGGTGGTCGGATGGTGCCCTGGGAGGACACGGATCTGCCCGCGGAATCACCAATCAGTGTCAGGCACTGATTAGTGATTAGTCGTCCACAGGCCGGAAGCCTGTGCCACAGGTCCGGGTCGGACATTCCTTTCTGCGAGAGGTCAGGGATCTGAGAATAGGCTGCCGCCGCCGGCTCGCCGGGCCCGCGCCCGGCCGAGCATGCGGGCGGCGGCGGCGCCTTGATTTCCTGGCGGGGGCGGCGTAGAATGGGCCGGCGGCCGCAGGCTGCGGCCGCTCGACGCGTATTCCGGAGAGAGCCAGGTGCCCGACCGCACGGTGAAATGCCCGCGCTGCGGCCGCATGGTGGATGTCCCGACGACGGGCGAGAAGGTCCACTGCACGTGCGGGCAGAAGTTCCGCTTCGACCCTGCCCCTGGCGACGAGGGCGACGGGCAGGCCGAGGCGCCGCTCGTGCTCGACCTGGCGGACGAGAATGGCGGCGACGCCGAGCCGTCGGTCCGGGAGGTGCGCTGCCCGCGCTGCGGCACGATGGTGGACGTGCCGACCACGGGCGAGAAGGTCCACTGCCGCGAGTGCGGTCAGAAGTTCCGCTTCGACCGGGCCTCGGACGCCGGTGCCGAGGGGTCTGCCCCGGCGGACGCGGAGCCGGTCGGCGAGGGCGCGGGTCGGGAGGTGCGCTGCCCCCGTTGCGGCACGCTGGTGGATGTGCCGACGACGGGCGAGAAGGTGTGGTGCTCGGAGTGCGGTCAGAAGTTCCGCTTCGACGCGCCGCCCGGGCCTCTGGCCGAGGGGGAGGCGGGCGAGCAGCTCGTGCTCGAGCTGGAGCCGCCGGAGGAGGCCCTCACCAGCGAGGTGCAGTGCCCGCGCTGCGGCGAGGCCGTGGCGGTGCCGACTACGGGCGAGAAGGTCCGTTGCCCGGGGTGCGGTCAGAAGTTCCGCTTCGACGCTCCCCCTCCGCCGGAGGCCCCGCCGGCCGAGCTGCCGAGCCCCGGCGCCGCGGCCGCGGCCCTGCCGAGCATCGGCGCGCCGGAGGCGTTGCCGAGCATCGGCCCGCCCGTCGCCGGCCCGGGTGGGACGGCGGTGGCCGAGGCGGACGAGCTGCGCGAGCTGTGGCCGCTGCTCAGCCAGTTCGTGACCCACATCTTCGAGGAGGGCGAGGCGACGGAGGCCGATCGCCGGCTCTACCGCTCGCAGGTGGACCGCGCGGGCGAGCTGGCGCGCCGGGTGCTGCCGTCGCCCGACGACGTGAGCCGCGAGGCATACCAGATCCTCTCCGCGGTGCTGCCCGAGACGACGCTCGACGAGATCGTGGCCCTGTCGCTCGAGGACTTCCGCCACCTGCGCGAGAGCCTCGACGAGGCGCAGGCCCTGCTCGACCGCCTGCTGCCGAAGCCCGCGCCCGAGCTGCCGACCGCCGCCGCCGCCCCGCGCGCCGAGCCGCGGCGGCCCCGCGCGCCGGGTCGCATGGCCGCCGTCGCCATGGGCCTCGCGGCGCTGCTCGGCATCGCCTTCGGCGCCGTCGTCGCCGTGCTCGTCGTCCGCGAGCGGCTGCGCACCCCGGAGGGCGAGACGCCGCGCTCGTGGGCCGAGATCCTCGGCGTCCAACAGCCCAGCACCTCGGGGCCGAGGCCCCCCGCGACCTCGACCGTCGCGGTCCCGCGGCCCTTCGGGCCCGGCACGGGCCGCGCGCCCCGCATCGCCCTGCCCGCGACGCGCCTCGACCCCGTCAGCCCGCGCACCGGCACGCCGGTCTTCGTCCGGCCCCGTCCCTCGACCGGGACGGCCGTGGCGCCCGTCGGGCCGCCGGCCGAGGGCCCGACCCGGCGGGTGCTGAGCCGCTGGAAGCCCGGCGCCGACGGCTGGGTCGCGCTGCTCGACCACCGCAGCCTCGACGGCTGGCTCGGTACCCCCGAGCGGTGGAACGTCCGCGACGGCGTGCTCTACGGCATCATGCCGCTCGGCAGCTCGGCCCTGACGGCCCAGGAGGCCGACTGGACCGACTACACCCTCGCCCTCGAGGTCAAGCTCGGCAACAGCGGCACCCTGGTGCTGCACCATGGCCCGCTGGCGGCCATGATCGGCAATCGCATGGCCCGCCTCGGCTACCCGGCCGAGCGCTGGCGCCTGCTCGACGAGATCGACAAGGGCGCCGCCCGCAACAGGTGGTACCGCGTCGTGCTCGACACCAAGGGACGCCAGGCCGAGGTGAGCGTGGACGGCAAGCCGGTGCTCAGCTCCGCGGGCCACCGCCCACAGCCCGGCGCGCCCGCCATCGAGGTCCAGAGCGGCGCCGTCGCCGTCCGCAGCGTGCGCCTCCGCCTGCACCCCACCGACCCCGACTACCGCGCCGTCGCGCTCGGCGAGGGCTGGCTCGTCGCCGTCCAGCCGCCCGAGCACCCCGGCGCGCCCACCGAGCGCACCCTGCCGCCAGGCACCCACACGCTGTTCAACGGCGCCAACTTCGCCGGCTGGGCACAGCGCGGCGACTGGCAGGTGCGCGGCGGCCTCATGGTCGGGCGCGCGCCCATGGGCGACGTCAGCATCGTGTCCACCGGCGCCGGCGCCTGGCGCGACTACGCCTTCAAGGCGCGCTGCCGGCTCACGCGCAAGAGCCGCATCGCGCGCGAGGGCGAGTACTTCCTCGTCATCGTCCGCTACCACGACGACCACAACTTTTTCTGCATCCGCTTCGCCATCGAGGGCATCTACGAGCTCGGCTACTACCACAAGGGCCGCTGGCGCGAGACCTCGCGCGCCCGACACGGGCTCGGCACCGACTTCAACAAGTGGCGCGACGTCCAGGTCACCGTCCGCGGCGACCAGGTCTCGCTCGCCATCGACGGGATCGGCGGCAAGCCGCCCTGGCCCATCCCCCGGCACTTCGGCCGCGGCGCCGTCGCGCTCGGCGTCACAGGCGGCGAAGCCGTCTTCGACAACGTCCGCGTGCACCTGCCACGCTGACCCCCGGAGCCGTTCCATATGGCCACGCTCGCCGAACTTGCCGCCCAGGCCCACCGCGACGAGCTCGACCTCCTGGCCGCCGCCTCCGCGCGCGGCGACCTCGCCGCGACCACCGCCGAGGCCCTCGGGGCCGGCCGCGCCCTGTTCCTGCTCGCCGAGGGCGCCCAGAGCACCCTCGCACACCACGTCGCCGACGCCATCCGCAGGCCCTTCGACGGCGACGTCTGGCCCCCCGTCGCCACCATAGTCGCCGACACCAGGCCCCTCGCGCTCATCGGCTGCGACTACGCCGTCGCCCGACCGATCACCCACCAGGTCGAGATGCTCGTCCGCACGGGCGACGTGGCCATGGTCCTCGCCGACCCCGAGCCCTCGGCCGACCTGCGCGGCGCCGTCGGGCTCGCCGCCTCACAGGGAGCCGTCGTCGCCGGCCTCGGCCTCCCGCCCTGCGGCATCCAGGCCGACCCCGCCGTCGCGCTGCCCGCGGCGCCCGCCGACCGGCTCGCGCTCTGCCAGCTCGCCCTCGGCCGCGCCCTCGCCCGCGCGCTCCGCGAGCGGCTCCCGGCCGAGCACCCGCCCGGCGTCGAGCCCGCCCTCATCGCGTTCGAGTGCGCCAACTGCGGCGCCGCCCTCACCGTGCGCCGCCACCTCGCCGGCAGGACCGGCGTGTGCCCCTGCTGCTACAACAACACCGTCCTCGCGCCAGGGCACGACCCCGACCACGAGCACCGCGCCTCGCTGCGCTTCGCCCTCCGCCAGTGCACCCTCCAGGTCGCGCTCGCGCCGCGCGACAAGCCGCTCGTCGCTCTCCCAGGCGACCTCGCCCTCGAAAACCTCGGGAGCGGAGGCCTCCGCTTCGCCGCCCCCCGATGCCCCATCGACCTCCAGCCGGGGAACCGACTCGTCATGGAGCTCGACACCCCGGCATTCCGCTCCCCCATCCTGCTCGACGGCTCCATCAACCGCGTCGTCCGCGAGGCCGACCTCCACCGCGTCGGCGTCGTCTTCGACCCGCTCACACCCGCCACCGCCGAGCGGCTCCGCATCCTCGAGCGCAACCTCGTCCTCCGAAACCTCGCACACCG
>CBFDBL010000223.1:0-8800 GCA_965603035.1 uncultured bacterium | reverse complement strand
ATGTAGCAGTCGGCGGGGTGGGCGTACCTGCGGCGATAGTCGTAGCAGGTCTTCGCCGGCAGCTTCGAGGCGGCGATGACGGCCTCGACGGCGGCCAGCGGGTCGGGGCTCTGGGCCTCGCGGTGGTGGGCGAGCAGGCGGGTCAGGACGGTGACGCCCATGGGATGGTCGGGGAAGTGGCGGAGGAACCAGGTGTACTGCTCGATCCGGGCCTTCGCGTCGCTCGGGCTGAGGCGGAGCAGGTCCTCGAAGAAGCGCCAGGCGACGGACGTGGGCCCGAGCTGCAGGATGTAGCGGCGCAGGATGGCCGCCGCCGGCCCGGGCTTGAGGGGCATGTGATCGAGGATCGGCTCCGCGAACCTGTAGACGTCGTGGCTGCGGTAGCTGCCGGACGGGCGCTTGAGCGTGTGGGCGCGCTTCCCGCTGCGGACCGGCTTGTCGACCCACTGCCAGTCGCTGGCGTCGCAGTGGCCCTCGGGGACCTCGTCGTCCAGGACGATGCGCTCGCGGCCCCCGACGACCACGGCCGTGCGGTCCCAGTAGACGCGCCCCGCGTCCCGCCCGAACAGGACGCCGCGGACGGGGCAGCCGAGCAGGCCGTCGAGCGGCACCCGCAGCTCCTGCCACGAGCCCGCCCGGGGCAGGGGGCCGATGGTGCGGCTCTCGCGGTGCGGCTCGCCCCAGCAGAAGCGCCGCCAGTCCGAGCCGTCGTGGAGCCCGATGCTCAGCATCTTCGTCGGCTGCTCGATGTAGACCCACTGCGACAGATAGGGGCCGAACGGCTCGGGCAGCATGTGCTCGACGACCGGCGGCTCCATGTAGAAGAGGGCTCGCCGCGAGGTGGAGCTGTCGCGCAGGTGCTGGCTCTCGCCGTGGGCCCTGGAGCCGCTGCGGTGGAGGTGGCCGACCCACCGCCAGTTGCCGTACGGCTTGCCCTTGGGCAGCTTGTCGTCGATGAACACGTGCTCGCGGCCCGGGCGGACGACGGCCGTGCGGTCCCACAGCAGGTTGGCGCCGCCGCGCTGGTAGAAGGCGATGCCGTGGATGGGCTGGCGGTGCATGTCGAGCCACAGCAGGGGCACGCGCAGTTCCTGCCACGAGCCCGCGGGCGGCAGCGCGCCGCCGTTGCGCCGCGACGCCCTGCCCGGCGTGCCCTCGCGCCACCCGTCGCGGCCCCAGTAGACGCGGTGCTCGGCGCCGCCCGAGCGCGGGCTGGCGTCGAGCTGAAGCAGGAACGACACCGGCGGCGTCTTGGGATCGATGTGCACCCACTGCGACAGGCAGACCCCGGTGAGCTGCTGGTAGCGTCGGCGCGCGGCGTCGGACACGCCGGCCCGCGCGGCCAGCTCGAGCACCTCGCGGCTCGGGTCGGCGCCGGGCCCCGTGCGGAGGAACTGGTCGAGGCTCACGAGCGCGCGGACCGCCACGGGGCCGTCGCGGTGGCGGCTCAGGAACTCGCGGTGCAGGGCCTTGAGCACGCTGGGCGTGTCGGCGTGGGTGCGACAGGCGTCGCGGAAGAGGGCCCACGCCCGCGGGAGGTACGGCAGCTCGCGGGCGAGCGCCAGGCCGGCCTGGTACGCCGCGTGCGTCGAGCGGTGCAGCCGGACGCGCTCGTGGCGGAACGGGATCAGCGAGCGCCCGAGGAGGGCGCTGCCCCAGGTGTATGTCCGCGCGATCCCTCCCCGCGGCTCCTCGTCCCACACGGCGACCGAGAGGCCGATCTCGCGGAGCTGCCTCGGATCGCCGCTGCCGACGAGGCTCTTGAGCGGGACGGCCAGCTCGTAGAGACGCTGGCGGGCCGCGGGCTCCCCGCCCACCTGGCCCTCGAGGCCCTCGGGCAGGCGCGCCGAGCCCACGGGCTCCCACACCACCCGGCCCCGCGGGTCCAGCCCGATGCCGAGGCGAGTCGACCGCCCGTCCGCCGTGATGCCGACCTCGAGCCAGTCGCCCGCGCCGTAGTCGCCCCGCCCGCGCCGCGGCCGCGCGTCGGCCTCGTGGCCCGTCACCGCCAGGCACAGCCGCGTGCCGTCGTGCGCCACCCGCAGGCTCCCGTCGGGCCGGCCGCGGGCCTTCAGCGCCACCGAGGGCTCCCCAGCCCACTCGTCGAGCACCCCGTCCACCTCCACGGGCCGCGACGACCGGTACGCCACGTGCACGCGCTCCTCGAGCGCCGGGTCGTCCGGCCGCGTGGCCGCGAAGGCGTGAAGCCCGTGCAGATCGCTCGCCAGCAGCACCCCCTCGTGCCAGGCCACCTGGGTCTCGTAGGTGGGGTGATCGCGCCAGCTCCGGGTCACGACGAACTGCCAGTAGGCGACGTCGCGCAGCACCTGCCCAGCCAGGTGCTTGCCCGACGACCGCTCGAAGGTGTCCACCCGCAGCCGGGCCGCCGTCCGCCGCCACGCCTCGCCGGTGTCGAGGCCCGACACCACGAGCAGCGTGTTGCCCACCTCGAAGAAGTCGAGGATGCGGTTGAAGAGCCCACGTGTCGGCGGCACCGCGAAGGTCCGCCCCTCGCGGCGGGACGGCAGATCGACTGCGACCAGGCGCTCGTCGCCGGCGGGCTCGTAGAGGCGGTTGCCGCGGATCGTGCCGAGCCGGGTCCTCCGCAGCTCGTAGTTGGGGTCGCCGCGGCGCAGGATCCACACCGTGTGCTTGCCGTCGTCCTCGCGCTCGACCAGGCGGAGCCACGGGCCGACGAGCTCGAAGCGGCGCAGGTGCCGCGTGCTCAGGTCCCGCAGGTTCGCGCGGTAGCGGCGCGGCTCGCCCCCGCCGAGCGAGAACTCGTGGACGACGCGCTCCCCGCCGAGGTAGAAGCCGCCCGCGCCCTCGAGCACGAGCGGCTCGGGCAGCCCCCGCTCCCGACCCAGCACGCGGCGGAACGCCTCGATGCGGCCGTCGGTCGGCCGGCACACGACGTCGTGGCAGCCCTTCTCCTCGCGCGTCAGCGTGCCGACGAGGTGCACGCTTCGCCCGTCCCAGCTCACGTAGGGCAGGTGGTCCTCCCAGGTGTTGCCGTAGCTCAGCGAGCGGAAGCTGCGATCCCACAGCAGCTTGCCCGAGGCGATCTCGATGGCCGCCGTCCGCCGCGACCTGTGGTCGTGCCCATACGCCCGCACCACGAGGTAGGGCCCTGCGACCAGCCACCGTCGGATGGGGAACGCGACCTCGCGCTCCCAGCGGCGCGTCCCGGTCTCGGCATCGACGGCGACGGCGCGGCGCGGGTAGAGGAAGATGAGGGTCTTGGGCGCCCAGGCCAGGGCCTTGAAGCCCAGGGCCAGCAGTCGCCGCCACACGACGGCGCCGCGGGCCGTCACCGCCACGCACTCGAGCGCGTCCTCCGACAGCAGGAAGGCCCTGCCTGCGAGCTGCGCCTCGGGCGGGGGGACGATGAGCCGCGGGTTGGGCCGCAGCAGCGACCAGGTGCGCTTCACGGGCAGGCGCAGCGGCTGTGGGCCGCTGGGTGCCTGGGGGTTGAGCGGCGTGCCGGCCGCCCGGCGCTGCGCGCCGGCCGCGCGCTCCGCCAGCCCCACCACCTCGCGCCCGCGCAGCGCGAACGCCCGCATCGCGCCCTGCGGGCCCCAGGGCGCCGTCTCCAGCGTCTCGCCCGTCGCGGCCGCGACCCGGTAGAGCGTCGCCGCATCGCCAACGTAGAGCGTCGAGCCCGCCAGCACCGGCCGCCCCGAGATGCCCTCGCCGAAGCGCCGATGCCACAACGGACGGCCCGTCGCCGCGTCGAGAGCCACCACGTGGCGATCGTCGCCCAGAAGCACCGCCTGCCCGGCCACCCCGATCGCGTAGCTCGAGGCCGCGAGCGGGCTGTCCCAGCGCGGCTCGCCGCTCTCCCGATCCACGGCGAAGGCGCCCGGGCAGTCCCGCGGCAGGAAGACGACCGCGCCGCCGACGACGAGCGGCGCCGAGCCCTGCCGCCTGGCGAGCCGCAGAGCGTTGTGGCCCAGCCGGGCGCGCGGGTAGCTCCGCGCCCACTCGACCACCCCGTCCCGCGCGTCGCAGCGGGCCACGAAGCCGAGGTTGCTCGAGCAGTAGACCGCGCCGTCGCTCACGGCCACGGCGTTGCCGTAGTGGACCACGTCGAAGTGGCGCTGGTAGAAAGGCGAGTCGCGGCTGGCGATGAGGGTGAAGGTGTGGGTGGCCAGCTTCTGCGCCCACAGCATCCTGCCGTCGTCGGCATCGAGGCAGGCCAGGTGGACGGAGACGACGGGCAGCACCCGCGCGTGGCTGGCGGGCGCCGTGAGCACGTAGACGCGCCCGTCGGCCACCACGGGGTCGCCGATGGGCCAGGGGTCGTGCCAGGCGGGGTCGCCGGCCGTGGACCAGGCCATGGCGCCGCTCGCCACGTCGAAGGCCGCCACCGACCGCAGCAGCCGCCGCGACGCATCCAGGCCCCACCGCGTGTAGAGCCGCCCGCCGGCGACGGCGGGGCGGAAGGCCCCCGGGACCGTCAGCGTCCCGGCGTCGTTGCGCCACTCGCGGCCCTGGAGCCCGTGGAGCAGGGCGGACGTCCGCGACCACAGGGGACGCGCCAGGTCGTCGCGGTAGGCGCACAGCACGTTGGGCCCGCAGACGAGCGCGTGGGCGCCGTCGAGCTGGAGGTCGGCCGACAGGTCGGAGACGGCGGTGAGGATCTCCTTGGGCGCGTCGGGGTCGAAGGCCTCGCGGGGCCACGGCGCCGCAGGGGGCATGCGCACGGTGCGGCGCGCCAGTGCCGCCAGCATCGGCGCCTCGGGCGGCGCCGCGTCCTCGCCGCCGAGCAGGCGCTCGCGGATCGCGCGGGCCGGCGTGGCCTTGCCCATCCACGGGAACTTCGCCTCGGGGTCCACGCCCTCGAAGGCCGCCTCCAGGGCGGCCCGCCGCGGCGCCAGCGCCAGCCACAGCCCCACCCGCGCCCGCGTCCGCACGCCGGCGTCCGCCGCGTGTGTCGCCACGTCGCGGAACGACCGCGCGGCGAGCCCGCCGTGGCCACGCCGCAACGCCCGCTCCCCGTGCTCGAGAGCCGCCTCCGCACCCGCCGCCGACCACGGGAAGCGGCGGTAGACCCGCAGCAGCGCGTCCGCGTCGCCCGAGCCTCGCGCCGACCGCAGCGCCCGCCCCGCGTCGCGCTCGCCCACCGTCCGCAGCAGCAGGCGCGCCGCCTCCGGCTTGCCCGCCAGGTGCCGATCCACCCCCGCCCACAGCGACGTGTGCCGCCCCTCGCCCCACGGCACCAGGCTGCTGCCCTCGGCGTCCGCCGCGATCAGGCCAGCCAGCCGCGTCGCCGCCTCGGCCACGTGCACGTCCCGGAGCATCTCCCACCGCACCTCGAGCCCGAGCCGACCCGGGAAGGTGGGCCGCGCCTCGAACACCGACGAGGCGAGGTGGCCGATGCGCGACTTGACCTCCGACTTCTCGCTCTGCCGGTAGAGCTCGGTGTAGCGGTGCAGGGCCTCCTCGCCGTGGCCGACGGCCGCGAGCAGATCCGCCTCGGTCAGGCTCCGCCAGTAGCTCGGCTCGCCGCCGTCGATCCCCGCCAGCAGCACGGCCGCCTCCATGAACCGGCCCTCGTCGCGGCGGGCCACCACCATGGCACGCTGGGCCAGCCGCACCGCCGCGTGGGCCGCCGGCAGAGCCCCGGCACGCTCGAGCCCCAGCAGGCGGCTCGCCGCGTACTCGACCCACTCGCGGCCCTCGGCCGTCTCGTGAGGGCGATCCCACGGCGTCACGTCCAGGATCCGCCTGCAAGCCGCCGCCGCAACGTCGGGCCGGCCAGGCGACTCGTCGATCAGCTCCTTGAGCACGTAGTTGCCCCGCCCGCGGAACCCCAGCCGCACGAGATCGTCGGCCATCGTGCTCCGCGCCTCGACCCGCCGCGCCACGTCGCCGGGGTACCGCGCGATCAGCGCCCGCAGCAGGCGCAGGCGCCGCAGCCGCAGCCGCGCGTCCTGGCGGCCGCGGTCGGGGGTCTGCTTCGCGATCTCGGCCTCCCACCGCGCCATGTTCGCCTTGTAGGTCTGCTCCCAGTCCGCCTGCCACTCGATCCGCACCGACTGGTCCTGGGGCCAGCGCGTATCGATGGGCCTCGGGCCGCGGAACGCAGGCGCACCGGCCGCCCACGCCGCCGCCACGGCCAGCCACTCGAGCCACGCCACGAGACCCATGGTGCTCATCGAGACGACCTTCGGCGCATCGGTGCCTCCCGCCTCCCCGTCCGCCGGCGGACGGCCCGATCATAGCAGCGCCCGGGCGGGACAGCAAACGGGACTGCCCGGCGGACCGTCCGCGATGCGCCGCCTTGACAGCGGCAACGGCGCAGGCTAGGCTGTCGGCAGCCAACCACACACCCAGGAAGGAGCGCGCGATGGGGCATTCGGAGAGAGCGGGCAACTCCCGCCGCGATTTCCTCAAGCACACGGGCAGCCTGGTCGCGGCCTCGGCGGCCGGCGCGCTGGCCGCGCGGAGCTACGCGGCGGGCGACGACACGATCCAGGTGGCCCTGGTCGGCTGCGGCGGCCGCGGCACGGGGGCCGCGGTGAACGCGCTGAGGACGAAAGGCCCGACGAAGCTCGTGGCCATGGCCGACCTGTTCGACGACCGGCTGAAGGCCCGGCTCGCCCACCTCCAGCGCAGCATGAAGGACAAGGTGGACGTGCCGCCCGAGCGCGGCTTCCTCGGCTTCGACGCCTACAAGAAGGCCATCGACTGCGTGGCCCCCGGTGGCGTCGTCCTGCTCGCGACCCCGCCGGCCTTCCGGCCCATCCACCTCGACTACGCGGTCGCCAAGGGCTGCCACGTCTTCATGGAGAAGTCGTTCGCCGTCGATGCCCCAGGCATCCGCCGCGTCCTCAAGGCGGGCGAGGAGGCGACGAAGAAGAACCTCAAGATCGCCGGCGGGCTCATGAGCCGCCACTACAGGCCGCTCGAGCAGGCCGTCGCCCAGGTGCACGACGGCCTCATCGGCGACGTCATCACCTGCTGGGCCTACCGCGAGCACAACCCCGTCGGCTTCGCCCCGAAGCGACCCGGCATGAGCGACCTCGAGCACCAGGTCCGCAACTACTCCTGCTTCACCTGGCTCAACGGCAGCTTCCTGCTCGACGTGAGCTGCTGGGTCAAGGGCTCCTGGCCCATCGGTGCCCAGGGCCAGGGCGGGCGCCAGGCGCGCACGCAGCCCGATCAGCTCTTCGACCACTACGCCGCCGAGTACACCTTCCCCGACGGCACGCGGCTCTTCGCCCAGGGCCGGCACATGAAGGGCTGCTGGGGCTTCTTCGGCGACGTCATCCACGGCACGACGGGCTGCGCGGTCCTCGGCGAGGGCAAGCCCCAGCCCCGCATCTGGAAGGGGCACCAGCAGACGAAGGACAACCTGATCTGGGAGCACAAGGGCCCGCGCCCGAGCCCCTACCAGGTCGAGCACGATCTGCTCTTCGACGCCATCCGCCACGACAAGCCGTACAACGAGACCGACCGCTGCGCCAAGGCCGCCATGACAGGCATCCTCGGCCGCATGGCCGTCGAGTCCGGCAAGCGCATCACCTGGGACCAGGCCATGGCGTCGAACCTCGAGCTGGCACCCGGCCTCGACACCTACACCCTCGGCTCCGAGCCGCCCGTCAAGCCCGACGCACAGGGCCGCTACCCGCTCGCGATGCCCGGCTCGACCCAGGTGCTCTGAGGCCCCGTCGCGAGCACCCCGCTTCAGCCGCCCTGGCGACTCACCAGTGCAACCCAGTCACCGTCGGTCTGCGACGGCGGGGAGCCGATCGCGTGCCTGCCAGGGCCTGCGATCGACTTCACCGTGCCCGCCTGCAAGGCGCCGCCCTTGCGGGGGTCGAGCCACTGGACGGTGAAGGTGGCAGTGCTGTCGCCGAGGTCGAGGGTGGCGGTGCCGCCCTTGCGCAGGAGGATGGCGTAGGCCTGGCCGGGCTGGGCAAAGCAGTAGCCGTCCTTCGCCGAGATGAGGCGGTCGCGGGAGATCATCGCCCAGAACGGCAGGTGGTCGTTGAAGAAGGCGAGGGCGATGCGGCACTGGTCCCACCAGCGGTCGCGGCTGCGCCAGTCCTGGCAGGTCAGGTCGGAGTGTGCGTGGCGGTAGCCGAAGTACCACTCGTTCCCCGCGCCGCCGGCCAAGAGGTTGCCCCAGAGGCCGTTGACGCGGCCGTTGTCGTGGGTGGGGTCGTCGGTGTCGGGGACGAGGGCGTGGCTGGCGTCGCCGGGCTCGTCGCAGGCGACGACCCAGGGCTTGCCGGCCGCGGCCGAGCGGTCGATGTAGTTGAGGGTCTGGGCGTGGACCCTGGCGAAGTCGGTGCGGTTGGTCTGGAGTGAGAAGCCTGTGAGCCTGGAGCCGGGTCCGAGCAGGTCGTAGTGGCTGGCGCCGTTGTGGATGACGATGTGGTGGCGGTAGGGGTCGTGGTCGTGGAGGTATTGTGCCCAGGCCTTCTTCTGGCTGGTGGAGGCGTTGTTGATCTCCTCGCCGAGGTTCCAGTTGAGCGCCAGGTGGTGGTTGAATCGGGCGATGAGCTCGCGGTAGTAGAGCTTGCGCTGGGGCCCGAGGTCGCCGCGGTCGAGGAGCAGCTCGTTCTCGGTCTCCAGGGTCTTGAAGTGGAGGTAGATGCCCTGGCGGTCCATGTGCTCGAAGACGATCTCCCACTGGTCGAGCCGCGAGCAGTCCATGCGGGCGCGCTCGTCGTAGGTGAGGTAGGGGAAGACGTTGCGGTCATCGCCGCCGATGTTGAGGGGCAGGAAGGAAATGGCGTTCATGCCCTCGGCGGCGAGGTAGTTGACGGCGCCGATGAGGCCCTTGCCC
>CBFDBL010000222.1:0-8810 GCA_965603035.1 uncultured bacterium | reverse complement strand
CCGCAGACCCCTTGCGTCATCGCCCCGGGCGCCCGCGGGCCACCGAAGGCGGGCCTCGGGACCGGTGGGACCTTTTGCATTACTCATGCAGAGGTCATTAGTCGTCTTCCCAGGTCACGTTGTGCGTCTCGAGGATGGTGGCCTTGAGGCGCTCGACGTCCACGAGCGCGTTGTTGAGGTCGATGAGCGAGCGGAGGGCTCGGCGCTCGGCCTCGGCGAGTGCGGCCTGTGCGTCGAGGAGGTCCTGGGTGGTGACCTCCTTTTGCTTGAACTTGTCGGTCTCGGCGCTGAGTCGGACCTGCTCGGCCTCGACGGAGGCCTGGGCGGCTCGCCGGCGCTCGACGTTGGTGGCGACGGCGCGGATGGCGCTGCGGAGCTCGAGCTGGATCTGGCGCTCGAGTGCCTGGAGCCCGATGCGCGCCTGGTCGCGCTCGAGGCGCGCCCTGCGGAATCGCGCGCGCGCCGCGCGGTTGCCGAGGGGGTACTCGAAGGTCAGGCCGATGGTCCACTGGTAGTAGTCGAGGCTGCCGAGGTCGTGCTCGGCGGCGTTCCACGAGGTGTTGAGTCCGGTGTTGCCGTAGCCGAGAGCGAGGTCGAGCTTGGGCTTGAGCTCGTTGCGTCGGACGTAGAGGACGATGTCGCGGTTGCCGATGCCGAGTCGGGCCTGCTGGTAGTCGGGCCTCTTGGCGAGAGCGGTCTCGATGGCGGCGTCGGCGTCGAGCGGGGGCACGTCGCGCGGCGGCTCGGTGAGGGGGTCGACCGCGAAGTCCCAGGCGGAGGTGCCGTCGGGCAGGTCGGGGATGAGCTTGAGGTCGGTGATGACCTTGAGCAGGTCCTCGGCGTCGTGGATGGCCTGGTCGGCCTCGACGGTATCCTCGTGTCGGACGGCGACCTCGGCGGCGGCCTGTGCGACGGAGGGGCGGGCGGCGAGGTCGCCCGCGTCCACGCGGATGCCGATCTCGCGCTGGAGCCCGAGGGCGCGGTCGAGCGAGCGCTGGAGCAGCGCGCGGTCGCGGATGGCGAAGACGAGCTGCCAGTATGTCCTGGTGGCGTCGGCGACGGTGGCGATGGCGACCTGGCGGAGCTGAGCCTGCGCGATGCGGCGCTCGTTGTGGGCCGTGGCGATGCCGGCGGTGTTGACCCGCACGCCGAAGCCGCGCAGGAGCGGCTGGGAGACGCTCAGACCCCATCGCTCGCTGTAGGCGGGGTTGATGGTGTAGAAGGTCGAGTCGTTCCACTCCCTGGCGCCGGCGACGTGGACGTCCACGAGGGTGCCTGGCGCGAGGAGCTTGGCGATGCCGAGGGTGGCGGCGGCGCTCTGCTGGCGATTGCCGAAGAGGCCGAGCGGCGACTGCTCCTTGGTCTTGGCGCGGCTGAGCTCGCCGTAGGTGGTGGGGTCGAAGATGGCCTCCTGCTCGACGACGATGGTGTGGGCGAGGCGGGGGTTGATCTTCTCGGCGGCGAGGAGCAGGTTGTGCTCGAGCGCGAGGGCGATGACCTCCTGGAGCGAGAGGGCGCGGCTGGGGCGCTTGGGCTGGGGGGGCGGCTTGGGCTCGGGCTCGCCGGCCTGGGCGGCGGGCGCGAGGCTGGCCAGGACGAGTGCGGCGGCGGCGACGGCTCTCATGGCTTGCTGTCTCCAGTGCTCGATCGAGGCGTGCGGGGGGCGGGTGCCGAGCTGTCTCGGACGCGTACGGGCATGGCGTCGCGCACGGCTCGGTGGCCGAGCACGATGACCCTGTCGCCCGGCTCGAGTCCGCTGGCGATGAGCGCGCGGGTGCCGAGCGTGCGCGCGACGGTGACGGTGCGGCGTCGGGCGACGGGGCCGCCGGGGTTCTGGCTGGCGACGACGTAGACGGCATGCCCGTCGCCGTGGGGGACGACGGCGTCGCGGGGCACGAGGATGGCGTCGCGGTAGCGGTCGAGGAGCAGCCCGACGCGGGCCATCATGCCGGGCAGCAGGGGCCTGTCGTCCCCGTTGGCGATGATGAGCTCGACGGTGAAGGTGCCGGTGTCCTCGGCGGCGACCGGCGCGAGGTGGGCGACGGCGCCCTCGCGCACGAGGCCCGGGTAGGCGTCGACGGCCACGGTGGCTGGGGTGCCGGCGCGCACGCGCACGCGGTCGATGTCGGGCAGGCCGACGGCGAGCTTGACCCGCGAGACGTCCACGAGCGTGGCGACGGGGCTGCCGGGTGCGACGCGCTGGCCGAGCTCGACGTGCTTGCTGGCGATCTGCCCGGCGAAGGGTGCGAGGATGCGGCAGTCGCGGAGACTCTTGGCGGCGGCGTCGAGATCGGCCTGGGCCGACGCGGCCTGGGCCTTGGCGGCTGCGAGCTGGGTGGCGGCGGTGTCGAGGGCGCCGCGCGAGAGCAGGGGGCTGGCGAAGACCTTCTCCTGGCGCTCGACCGCGTCGTCGGCCTGCTTGAGTCGCGTCTCGGCGGCCCCGACGCGCTCGCGGGCCGCCTCCTCGGCGTCGACGGCGGCATCGAGGTCCGACTGCGCGGTGACGCCCTTGCCGGAGAGCTCGCGGGCGCGCGCGAGCTTGCGCTTGGCGTCGCGGTGAGTGGCGGCGGCGGTGTTGCGGTCGGCCAGGGCGATGGTCCTGAGGAAGCGTGCGACGCGCAGGGGCTGCTCGAAGAGCAGCTTGCTGTCGAAGCGCTCGTGCTCGCGGGCGTGGTTCTGGGTGGCCTCGGCGACTGCGGCCTTGGCGCCGTCGCGCACGGCGGTGGCCCGCTGGACGGCGATGCGGTAGGCCTCGTCGTCGATGGCGGCGACGAGGTCGCCCTTGGCGAGGGGCTGGCCGATCTCGACGTCGAGGGCGGCGATGGTGCCCGCCACCTCGGCGCTCAGGTCGCTGGTGCGGAAGGGCTCGACGGCCGCCGTCGCGCGCGCCACGTCGTCCACGTCGCGGGCATCGACCCGCACCACGTCCACCAGGGCGCGGCGGGGCCCTTCCGCGACCTCGGGCGGGCGCTGCTGGCCGCAGTCGGCGCCCAGGCACGCCACGAGGGCGACGAGCAGGCCGGCGAGTGGGGGTGCTGCACGGGTCATCACCGGACCTCTGTCGTACCGGGCGCGTCGCCGTCGGCGCCGTCGAGCTGGCGCAGGATGTCGAGGATGTCCTCGAAGGCCTGGACGAACCGCTCCTGGTCGCTCGCGGACAGGCGGTGGAACAGGGCGGCCAGCCGCTGGCGGCGCTCCTCGCGGTACCGCTCGAGCACCTGCCGGCCCTGCTCGGTCAGGCTCACCAGCACCACGCGCCGGTCCTCGGGCGACCGGCGCCGCGACGCGTAGTGGCCGCCGACGAGGGCATTGACCGACGAGGTCGCCGTGGACATCGTCACCGACGCGCGCTTCGCCAGCTCGCCCATGGTCGAGTCCCCGTGCGTGTCGAGCAGCAGCAGCATGCGGAGCTGCGGGATCGACAGGTCGGGGGTCGGCCGTGGCGTTGTCGGGACCGTGTGGAAGCGCCTGGCGATCTCCGGGATCAGGGCGTTGATCCGGTCCACCCGGCTCAGCAGTTCGGCGTCTTGCATGCGTCGTCCTCGGCGGGGCCGATGAGGGGAGGGCTGCCGAACATTTCGAGGGCCAAACCATTCTAGCCCATCGCCGCCGCGCGATCAACACCGCTTCGCGGTGGCCCGGGCTGGCTAGGCGGGTCGGCCGATGAGAGCCATGGCCTCGGCGCGGGTGGCGGGGTTCTCGCGGAAGATGCCGCGGACGACGGAGGTGATGGTGCGGGAGCCAGGCGCCTTGATGCCGCGCATGGTCATGCACAGGTGCTCGGCCTCGACGACGACCAGCACCCCCCTGGGCTCCAGGGCATCCATGAGCGCGTCGGCGACCTGGGTGGTCAGGCGCTCCTGGAGCTGCGGGCGCTGGGCGTGGAGCTCGACGATGCGCGCGAGCTTGCTCAGGCCGCAGATCCGGCGCCCGTCGGGCAGGTAGGCCACGTGGGCCTTGCCGAGGAAGGGCAGCAGGTGGTGCTCGCACATCGAGTAGAAGGGGATGTTGCGGACCAAGATGATCTCGTCGTGGGCCTCGTGGAACACGCGGGTGAACACGCTGCGGGGGTCGGCGCCGACCCCGGCGTAGATCTCCTCGCACATGCTGGCCACGCGCCGGGGGGTGTCGCGGAGCCCCTCGCGGTCGGGGTCCTCGCCGATCCCCTCGAGGAGCAGGCGAACGGCCTTCTCGATCTTCCTGCTGTCCATGGGCGGTTCCCGTTTCCCTGGCCGGCACGCGGCGCGGGGTCAGGCCATGAGCGCCTGCATCTCGCGGACGGCGCGGTCCATGCCGACGAGGATGGCGCGGCCGACGATGCTGTGGCCGATATAGAGGGCCTCGACCTCGGGGATCTGGGCGATGGGGCGCACGTTGCGGTAGTTGAGCCCGTGGCCGGCATGGACGCCGAGGCCGCGCGCGTGGGCGTGGGCGGCGCCGTCGCACAGGCGGCGGTAGTGGGGCTCGGCCGCGTCCCAGGAGCGCTGCTCGGCGTAGTCGCCGGTGTGGAGCTCGATGAAGTCGCTGCCGAGCTTCGCGGCGAGGTCGATCTGCCTGGGGTCGGGGTCGATGAAGAAGCTCGTGCGGATGCCCGCCTTGCGGAAGCGTGCGATGGCGCGGGCGACGGCCTTGCGGTTGCGCCGCAGGTTGAGGCCGCCCTCGGTGGTGAGCTCCTGTCGGCGCTCGGGCACGAGGGTGACCAGGTCGGGCTCGACCTCCAGGGCGATCCCGACGATCTCGGGGGTGCAGGCCATCTCGAGGTTGAGCTCGCCGCGGACCGTCTCGCGCAGGAGCCGGACGTCGCGGTCCTGTGCGTGGCGGCGGTCCTCGCGCAGGTGCACGGTGATGCCGTGGGCGCCGGCCAGCTCGGCCAGGACGGCCGCCGCCACGGGGTCGGGCTCGGCGATGCCGCGGGCCTGCCGCACCGTCGCCACGTGGTCCACGTTCACGCTTAGCTGCACCATGGGCTCAGTCTCCCTCCGCTGCCTCCGGGCCTCGCTTCTCGCGCGGCTTCGGCGGCGCCGGCGGGGCCTCGAGCGGCGGGAAGTCGATGTTCACGGTCACCGCCTTGGTCTCGGGCACGAGGTGCACCTTGGGGTCGCGGATGTGGAACTCCACGGTGCGGATGGTCGGCCGCAGGTCCGCGATGCTCGCGATCTGGAGCCGGACGAAGGCCACGACGGCGTCGGCGCCGAAGCCGTCCATCCGCGACTTCGGGCCCACGAACCCCACGGCCTCGACGACCCGCGGCCGCAGCTCGACCCGCATGCCGCCCACCTTGTCGGACTCGAGCACCACGTGGATCGGCAGGCCCTTGAGGGTCTTCCGCGCCGTGTGCTCCCGCACGTCGACCACCACGTCCACCAGCCGCTGCGACGGCTCGACCGCCACGGCCTGGAACTTGCCGGCGCTCACGCGCTCGACCAGCCGCGCCGTGCGCCGCAGCCGCTCGCTCACCCCGCCCACGAGCACGGGCAGGGTGTCGATCGCCTCGAGCTTGCCCACCACGCTGCGGGGCCCGCGGACCGTCACCCGCTCGGGCACGACGGTCGCCTCGCCCAGCTCGTAGCCCTCGGCGGGCTGGCCCTCGAGCACCGCGCGGACCGGCAGCGAGCGCGTGTCGAGCCGATCGAGGGTCACCTGCACCGCCTTGGGCTCGATGCCGAGCAGCTCGACGCTGGGGCCCAGCGGCAGGGACGCGGCGCGCGCGACGACCTGGCGGATGTTCTCGCGCAGCAGGAAGTGGCTCTCGGGCTCGGGCTCGCCGGGCGCCGTCGCCCCCTCGAGGCTGATCTCGGCCACCAGGCTCTGTGCGTCGAGATCGCGCAGCCGCCCGCGAGGGCCCTTGAGCCGCACCGTCACCTCCGTCACGTCCTGCCCGAGCACCGCCACCCCGGGCGGCAGGGCGGCCAGCCGCACCGCCACGCGCTCCACCGTCCGCTCGTCCGGCTTCTCCGTCACCGTCACCGCCACGTCCACCGTCGCCTGCGCCGGGAAGATGGGCACGACGCCGAACTTGTGGGTGGGCACCTCGCGCCGGAGCCGCGCCTTCACCGACCGGCCCTTCTGGATGCCCGCGATGCTCACAGGCTCGGTGTCGATGCTGCCCAGGGTCTGGAGCAGCAGGAACGGGCCCCGCACCCGCACCGACCTGGGCGTGACCGTGTGGCGGGCCTCGAAGCCTGGGGCCGGCTCGCCGGCGAGCTCGACCCGCACGGGCACCACGCGCGCGGTCATGCGGGTGAGCGTGAGGGTGACGGCGGCGGGCGCGGCCGTCAGGAAGCGCACCGCGGCGAGCAGCGGGCTCGTGCGACCCGCGGTCGCCTCGACGCGGACCAGGGAGCCGCTGACGCGGATGCTGCGGTTCAGCGGCTGGCCCGGCTCGACGGTCGTGCCCTGGAGGTCGATCTCGACGACGAGGCCCCGTCCCTCGAGCACGTCGAGCCGGCCGCGGGGGCCCTTGAGCTCGATGGTGGCCTCGCGGACGTCCAGCGACAGGAGCGCCACGTCGTCGGGCAGGTTGACGATGCGCACGGGCACGGCGGGGAACAGCCGCGGCTCGACCCCCGCCGTGGCCAGGTAGTACCACGTCACCACCGCCAGCAGCACGGCCGCCAGCTTGATGTCCAGGTCGTGGGCCACCCGCTCGTAGAGCTTCCGCATGGCGAACCGTCCAGGTCAGGCGGGCGTCGGGGTGTAGAGGCTGCGGAGGATCATCCGCAGCCCCTCGGGGTCGAGGTCGCGGGTCATCTGGCCCTTGACCGCGATCGACACGTTGCCGGTCTCCTCGCTGACCACGATGGCGAGGGCGTCGCTGTCCTCGGTCACGCCGATGGCGGCGCGGTGCCGGGTGCCCAGCCCGCTGCCCACGTCCACGTTCTCGGTGAGGGGGAACAGGCATCCCGCGGCCACGACGCGACCGCCCTGGATGATCACGGCGCCGTCGTGGAGCGGCGTGGTCGCGTGGAACAGGGTGACCAGCAGCGAGGCCGTGACCTCGGCGTCGAGCCGCACACCGCCCTCGGCGTAGCTGCGCAGGCCCACCTCGCGCTCGATCGCCACCAGCGCGCCGATCTGCTCGCGGCTCATCGTCGTCACCGCGTCCACGATTTGGTTCGTCACTTCCTTGTGCGAGCGCGCGAAGAAGCCGAACAGCGGGCTCTGACCCAGGCGCACCAGCGCGCGACGCACCTCCGGCTGGAAGATCACCAGCAGCGCGAAGCTGAAGATCCCCACCGCCTCCGTCGCGATCGTCGCGATCACGTTCAGCTCGAGGAAGCGCGCCAGGAACAGCACCCCGATCAGCCCGAGCACCACCACCACCCCCAGGCCCTTGAGGATGCCAGCCCCGCGGGTCCCGCGCAGGAACTTCAGCACGGCGTAGAAGATCACCGCCAACACGAGGATCTCGACGCCCGCGCGCCAGTACCGAGCCAGGAAGTATTGGAGAGCGCCCATTGTCCCTGATCCACTGCTCCTACGGGTGCAGGCCGGGATTATAGCAGATCGCGCCCCCCGCGCCAAGAGCCGGCCGCGCGCCGGGCCCCTGGCCTGGGGCGAGCGCCACGCCGTCGCCCCCGTCGATTGCGCGGTCGCGGCCGAGCAGGTACAATCCGCATCGAGGCGGGGCGGTTGGGCTTGGAGGCCGCCATGGCGATCAAGGCGGTAGCACTGCTCTCCGGCGGACTCGACAGCGCGCTGGCCATCGCGCTGGTGACGGAGCAGGGCATCGAGGTCGAGGCCCTGCACTTCGTCTCGGTGTTCAACGGCAGCGCGCCCGAGCAGTCGAGCCTGCTGCGCGCGCTGCGCGTCGCCCGCCAGCTCGGCGTGGCGGCGACGACGGTGAACTTCACCCGCGAGCAGCTCCCCATCGTGCAGGCCCCCGCTCACGGCTACGGCTCGAACCTGAACCCGTGCATCGACTGCCACATGGCGATGCTGCGGCGCGCGGCGGAGCGGCTGTGCGACGGCGGCCCGCGGTTCATCGTCAGCGGCGAGGTCGTCGGGCAGCGGCCCATGTCGCAGCGTCGCGAGGCGCTGGGCTTGATCGATCGCGAGACGGGCCTGCGGGGCCTGATCCTGCGGCCCCTGTCGGCCAGGCTGCTCCCCGCCACGCTCCCGGAGCAGGAGGGCTGGGTGGACCGCGAGCGACTGCTCGACCTGCACGGACGCTCGCGCAAGCCCCAGCTCGAGCTGGCCCGCCGCTACGGCCTCACCGAGCACGGCTCGCCGGCAGGCGGCTGCCTGCTCACCGAGCCGGCCTTCAGCGCGCGGCTCCGCGACCTGCTCGCCGAGATGCAGGGCCGCGACCTCGACCTCCACGACGTCCACCTGCTCAAGGTCGGACGCCATTTCCGCCTCGGCCCCGCCACCCGCGCCGTCGTCGGCCGCAACCAGCGCGAGAACGGCGTCGTCCACTCCTTCGCGCGTCGCGCCGACCTGCTGCTCACCACGCGCGACGCCCCCGGCCCGACCACCCTCGTGCGCGGCGTCGCATCCGACGACCAGGTCCGCACCGCCGCCGCGCTCACGGCCCGCTACTCGAAGCTCCGCGCCGAGCCCGCCGTCGCCGTCGCAGTGGCCCGTGGCCGCCCTGGCCTCGTGGCACCCGACGCCGTGGTCGAGGTGGCGCCCGCCGGCGACGCCCTGGCGCGGCGCCTGCGCATCCAGTAGGGCACGCGGAGGCGGCGTTTGAAGGACGGCCGTCGATCTGGTATGCTTGGGATAGAGGTAGGGATGTCCTCGATTCGTTAATCCCCGCGGGACGAGCATGTCTCGTTTTTCCATGACAACGCTGGTGGTCGCGCTCG